>JAVRPG010000342.1:0-4173 GCA_032162325.1 Mycobacterium sp.
GCCGCGCGGTGCTGCCCGCCGTGGTCACCGACCGGGTGCGGCCGGGCAATTGCTTTGTGCCGTTTCACTGGAACGACGAACACGGCGAGTACCTCACGATCAACGCGCTGACCAACGACGCCGTCGACCCCGACTCGCTGCAACCCGAGTTCAAGCTGTGCGCGGTGAGCCTGCGCCCAGTGAAGTCCGTGGACCCTGTCGTCGACGAACTCGACCTCGCGCGGCGACCGGTGCTTACCGACAACGAAAAGCTCTATCTCGCAGCCTTTTTCAGCGGACTCGCCGAGGGTGTCAGTGGAGTGCCCGTGCTGCCCGCTTCGGCGCCGGTGGCCACGGATGTTCGGCTGTGGGTCGACGGTCTGCTGGCCGGTCGGTATTCGCGCATCGGGGCGGCACCCGCCGAGCGGCCTGCCAAGGGCGGGCCGCTGGTGTTGTGGGCGTCGCAGACCGGAAACGCCGAAGAGTTCGCGGCGCGGCTGGCCGGCCGGTTCGGCGGCTCCCAGCTGGTCAACATGGACGACGTGGTGCTGGCGGAGCTGACTGGTGCCCGCGACGTGCTGGTGATCACGAGCACGTTCGGCGACGGCGGGCCGCCGGACAACGGCGCCGGTTTCTGGGACCGCCTCCATTCGGCCGACGCGCCCGCGTTGGACGGCATCCGGTATGCGGTGCTTGGCATCGGCGACCGGTCGTATGACAACTTCTGCGGCCACGCGAAAGCGATAGACGGCAGGTTCGCAGCGCTTGGCGCGACGCGGATGCTGGAACGCGCCGAATGCGAGGCCTACGACGGCGAGCCGATGGACCGGTGGGCCGAACAGGTCACCGCCCTCGTCGGCGCACCGGCCGAGCCGCCGCCGTCCAACGGCGGCGGTGGCGGCGTCTCGACCATTGCCAGGCCCACCACCGTGGCCGAGCCGTTCACCCGCGCCAAGCCGATCCTGGCGCCGTTGTCACGCAACGTCGTGCTGACCGCGCCGACGTCACGAAAAGAAGTGCGCCAGATAGGGTTTGACATCTCCGAGTACAACGCCACCTATGCGGCCGGCGACTCGTTGGGGGTGTACTCCAGCAACAATCCCGCGAGGGTCGACGCCTGGCTGGCGGCCACCGGATTGCGCGGCGACACCTCGGTCGAGGTGGACGGCAATGTGCAGAGCCTGCGTGACGCGCTCATCGTGTCCTACGACATCTGCCGGGTGACGCCGAACCTGCTGCGCTTCGTCGCGGAATCCTGTGCAGACATGGCGGCCGCCAAGTCGCTGCGCGCGTCCGTCGAAAAGAAGGACAAGCTCGACAAGTGGCTGGTCAACCGCAACGGACTCGACATCGTGCAGGAGTTCGCCGTGCGCGCCGAGCCCGAGCAGTGGCAGGAGGTGCTGGTACGGCTGACACCGCGGAGCTACTCGATCTCGTCGAGCCCGCTGGTCAGCCCGCACGAGGTGCAGCTGACCGTGTCGGTGGTGCGCTACCGAGGCGCCGCCGGCGGCCAGCGCGGTGGCGTCTGCTCGACGTTCCTCGCCGACCGAGCGGCCGCGGCGCCGGTGTTCCTGCAAGGCTCACCGCATTTCCGTCCGCCCGAGGACGGCGGGACACCGATGATCATGGTTGGCCCGGGCACCGGCATAGCGCCGTTTCGCGGTTTCCTGCAGGAGCGACGCGCCCTGGGTCACGCCGGACGCAACTGGCTGTTCTTCGGCGACCAGCACCGCTGCGAAAACTTCTACTACCGCGACGATTTGGAGGACATGGCCCGCGACGGCCTCCTCAACCGGCTGGACCTTGCGTTCTCCCGCGACCAGGCCGATCGCGTCTATGTCCAGCACAAGATGCTCGACTACGGCGCGGACGTGTGGCGCTGGCTCGACGACGGCGCCCATTTCTATGTCTGTGGAGATGCCGCCCGGATGGCCAAGGACGTCGACGCCGCGCTGACGGCGATCATCAGGACGCACGGCTCGATGTCGGAAGAGCACGCGCACGACTACAAGCGGGAGTTGGTGGCGGCCAAACGTTACGTCCGCGAGGTGTACTGAATAAGCTGTCGGAGTGCGGTTCTCCGGCCAGGTTGCGATCGTCACGGGCGGTGCGCTGGGTATCGGTGGCGGCATCAGCCGGCGGCTGGCGGCGGCCGGCGCACACGTGGTGCTTGCCGACATCAATTCCCACGCGGCCACGGCAACCCACGCCAAGATCATCGCGGCAGGAGGGCGCGCCACGATCGTCGTCGGCGACATCCGCGACCGCGATACCGTGGCCACCGTGACGGAAACCGCTCTGGCCGTTGATAATTCGCAGATCGACATCCTGGTGAACAACGTCGGCGACTTCCGCCCAGCGGCCAGGGATTTCCTGCACAGCACCGAGGAGCAATGGCAGACGCTGTACGAACTGAACCTGCTCCATGTGCTGCGCATGTGCCACGCCGTGTTGCCCGCAATGGTGGGTCGTGGGCACGGCGCGATCGTCAACAACGCGACCGTGGAGGCGTTTCGCGGCATCCCATACGCCGCCCCGTACGCAGCTTTCAACGCCGGCGTGGTCGCGTTCACCCGCAGTCTGGCCGTCGACGTGGCGCAACACGGGATTCGCGTCAACGCGATCGCCCCCGACCTCGCCGACACGCCGCAGACGCCCGCGGAACTGATGCTGCGGGGCCGCGATGCCGACTTGATCAGGATGTGGATCCCGGCGGGCCGTTTTGGTGGGCCCGACGACTACGCGGCCGTCGTGGAGTTCCTGGCATCCGACGACGCGCGGTTTGTCACTGGGCAAACGATTCCGGTGGACGGCGGCACGCTGGCCGCTTCCGGGTGGTACGCCCGCGCCGACCGCAAGGGCTGGACCAATATGCCCAATGAGGCCTGAACCGAGGCGAGAAACTGGTGTCCGAGGGGGGACTTGAACCCCCACGCCCGTTAATAGGGCACTAGCACCTCAAGCTAGCGCGTCTGCCATTCCGCCACTCGGACCAGTTCGTGGGCAGCTAAGGCTATCGGATGGGACAGCCCGGACCCAAACCCAGCGGCCCCCAGGGTGGTACGAATGTGACTGTGACGCCTCCCCCCAAAGCCGAAGCAGAGGTGGTTGACCTCGTCAGCGCGCTCATCCGCTTCGACACGTCCAACACCGGCGAACCCGACACCACCAACGGCGAGGCCGAGTGCGCGCGGTGGGTGGCCGAACAGCTGGAAGAGGTCGGTTATACGACTGAATATGTTGAGGCCGGAGCGCCGCGCCGGGGCAACCTCTTCGCCAGGCTCGAGGGCGCCGACTCCTCGCGTGGTGCCCTGATGCTGCACGGCCATCTCGACGTGGTGCCTGCGGAGGCCTCGGACTGGAGCGTGCATCCGTTCTCCGGCGCCATCGAGGGCGGCTATGTGTGGGGTCGCGGCGCGGTCGACATGAAGGACATGGTCGGCATGATGATCGCGGTCGCCCGGCACTTCAAACGCTCCGGGATCGTCCCGCCGCGGGATCTGGTGTTCGCGTTCGTGTCCGACGAGGAGGCCGGCGGCAAGTACGGCTGCAAGTGGCTGGTCGACAACCGGCCCGACCTTTTCGAGGGTGTCACGGAGGCGATCGGGGAGGTCGGCGGGTTCTCGCTGACGATCCCGCGCCGCGACGGCGGTGAGCGCACGCTCTACCTGATCGAGACCGCTGAGAAGGCGATGATGTGGATGCGCCTGACCGCCCGTGGCCGGGCGGGCCACGGGTCGATGGTCCACGACAACAACGCGGTCACCGCGGTCGCAGAAGCGGCGGCCAAGCTGGGCCGCCATCAGTTCCCGGTGATCCTGACCGATTCCGTCGAGCAGTTCCTGCGGGCTGTCGCAGAGGAGACGGGCTACACGTTCGATGTTGACTCGCCTGATCTGGAGGGGGCGATCGCCAAGCTTGGGCCGATCGCCCGCATCGTGGGTGCCACGCTGCGCGATACCGCCAACCCCACAATGCTCAAGGCGGGATACAAGGCCAACGTCATCCCGGCGACCGCCGAGGCGGTGGTCGACTGTCGCGTGCTGCCCGGCCGGCTTGCCGCGTTCGAGCGCGAGGTCGACGAGCTCATCGGCCCCGACGTCACCCGCGAATGGATCACCGACCTTCCGTCCTACGAGACAACCTTTGACGGTGAGCTGGTCGACGCGATGAACAATGCAATCCTGGCCGTCG
>JAVRPG010000343.1:0-9331 GCA_032162325.1 Mycobacterium sp.
GGCCCCCAGGCTGGGTTGTGGTCCCCCGGCCCTGGGCCACCAGGCCCACCAGGCCCACCGGGTCCACCGGGGCCGCCAGGTCCACCCTGGCCGCCGGGCGGGGGTCCCTGATCGTGCCCTCCGGGCGGGGGCCCCTGGTCGTGTCCGCCCTGTCCACCGGGGCCGCCTGGTGGCGGGCCGCCGGGGCCCTGGCAATCCCCGAATTGGCAGGGTGCGGGGCCCGGTTGCGCGGCCGCGACCCCGCTACCGACCGTCAGCACCGACGCGCCGATGGCCAGTGCGATCGCGGAACCGCAGGTCAATCGCTTGAAATTTCATGATCAGCCGCCTTTCGCGCTTGGGTCAAAACCCGATGATCAACAACAACCCCCGCAGGTTATGAAGCGAACCTATGCATGAGCTTTGGCCTGATGAGGAGTGCGCTGAGCGTGACGACTACCTGTCAACCGACAGGTCAACCAGCGGTGTCGCCACCGTCACGACACGCCCGACACGCCGTGACCAGCCAACATTTTCTTAAGTTTCGCCGGCGCGCGCAGGTCGACCATCGAGGCCGTCGACCGACCCGATGTTGCGACCACAGTGCAGGCGGCCGAAAACCCTTGATATGCAGGCAGTTCCGAACAGAACCGGACAATGATCGCGGCGTTTGCGCCGTTCAAAGCGTTCGGGGGGCCGTCACACCGGCGCCTTACACGCTGGGCTTTTGACCCCGTAACCAGGGGGTGGGGTTAGCTTTCGTCAGAATGCGTGGGTACGGTCGTCGTCGCTGGCTGGTTTACGGATCAGCCGAGACAAAACAGATGATGGTGAGAGACGGAGGAACCCGTGGCCCTTCCCCAGTTGACCGACGAACAGCGCGCGGCAGCGTTGGAGAAGGCTGCTGCCGCACGTCGAGCACGAGCTGAGCTCAAAGATCGGCTCAAGCGCGGCGGCACCAACCTCAAGCAGGTGCTCAAGGATGCCGAGACCAACGAGGTCTTCGGCAAAATGAAGGTTTCTGCGCTTCTGGAGGCGTTGCCCAAGGTCGGCAAGGTCAAGGCGCAGGAGATCATTACCGAACTCGAGATCGCCCCGACCCGCCGGCTGCGTGGCCTGGGCGACCGTCAGCGGAAGGCTCTGCTGGAGAAGTTCGACTTCACCAGCGACTAGTGACTGCCGGCCGAGGGGTCGGACAGCGATGAGCCGTGTTGTGGTGCTGTCCGGTCCCTCTGCCGTCGGGAAATCCACTGTCGTCCGCTGTCTGCGTGACCGGGTTCCCGACCTGCACTTTTCCGTTTCGGCCACCACCAGGGCGCCCCGCCCTGGTGAGGTGGATGGCGTCGACTATTCGTTCGTGACCGCCGAGCGATTCCAGCAGCTGATCGACGACGGTGCGCTGCTGGAATGGGCGGAGATCCACGGCGGACTACATCGATCCGGCACGCCCGTCGCGCCCGTCCGCAAGGCGACCGAGGCCGGCCGACCGGTCCTGATCGAAGTCGACCTGGCCGGCGCGCGAGCCGTCAAGCAGGCGATGCCCGAGGTCATCACCGTCTTTCTGGCCCCGCCCAGCTGGGAGGCGCTGGAGAGCCGGCTCACCGGGCGCGGCACCGAAACTGCCGAGGTGATGGCCCGACGACTGACCACCGCCCGCGCGGAGTTGGCCGCTCAGGACGACTTCGATGTCGTCGTCGTGAACAGCGAGTTGGATTCCGCCTGCATTGAATTGGTATCCTTGCTGGTGGGCCGCGACTGACCCGAGTGCCGGGCACCATCCCCTCCGGCCCGAGAACCACCTAACCCTCCAGGAGATTTTCTACGTGAGCACCCCGCACGCCGATGCGCAGCTGGCCGCTGTGGACAACGTCGACACGGCCGCCGCCGGCGCCTACGACACGCCGTTGGGCATCACCAACCCGCCCATCGACGAGTTGCTGGAACGCGCGTCCAGCAAGTACGCGCTGGTGATCTACGCCGCCAAGCGGGCGCGCCAGATCAACGACTACTACAACCAGCTCGGCGACGGCATCCTCGAGTACGTCGGCCCGCTGGTCGAGCCAGGCCTGCAGGAAAAGCCGCTGTCGATTGCGCTGCGCGAAATCCACGAGGACCTGCTCGAGCACACCGAGGGCGAGTAACCGGACCGGGCCGACAAAGTGGCGGAGCGTAAGCGGATCATCGTCGGCGTCGCCGGTGGCATCGCCGCCTATAAGGCCGCCACGGTGGTCCGAAAGCTCACCGAGGCAGGCCACTCCGTCCGCGTCGTTCCCACCGAGTCCGCGTTGCGCTTCATCGGCGCCGCCACATTCGAGGCCCTTTCGGGAAACCCTGTGCACACCGGCGTCTGGGATGACGTCCACGAGGTGCCGCACGTCCGTATCGGCCAGGAGGCCGACCTCGTCGTCGTTGCCCCGGCAACCGCTGACCTGCTGGCCCGCGCGGTGGCGGGCCGGGCCGACGACCTGCTGACCGCGACGCTGCTGACCGCGCGATGTCCCGTGCTGTTCGCGCCTGCGATGCATACCGAGATGTGGTTTCACCCGGCGACCGTCGACAACGTCGCGACGCTGCGACGTCGCGGCGCCGTCGTCCTCGAACCCGCGTCCGGCCGCCTGACGGGCGCCGACAGCGGCGCCGGCCGTCTGCCTGAGGCCGAGGAGATCACCACGCTCGCCGAGCTGCTGCTGGCCCGCGGCGACGCGCTGCCGTACGACCTGGCCGGCGTCAAGGTGCTGGTGACCGCGGGCGGAACACGCGAGCCCATCGACCCGGTGCGATTCATCGGGAACCGCAGCTCGGGCAAGCAGGGCTACGCCATGGCCCGCGTGATGGCCCAACGCGGCGCCGACGTCACGCTCATCGCAGGCAACACCGCCGGCCTGATCGATCCGGCCGGCGTCGAGGTCGTCCACATCGGCTCCGCCGCTCAGCTCAAAGACGCCGTCTCCAAGCACGCGCCCGACGCACACGTGCTGGTAATGGCGGCCGCGGTGGCCGACTTCCGGCCTGCTCACCCCGCGACCAGCAAGATCAAGAAGGGCGCTTCGGAGCCCAGCGCCATCGACTTGGTGCGCACCGACGACGTGTTGGCCGGCGCTGTACGCGGCCGCGCCGACGGTCAGCTGCCCAACATGCGGGCCATTGTCGGGTTCGCTGCGGAGACTGGCGACGCCAACGGCGACGTCCTTTTCCACGCCCGCGCCAAATTGCAGCGGAAAGGCTGCGATTTGCTCGTCGTTAATGCTGTCGGCGAGAATCGGGCGTTCGAGGTGGACAACAACGACGGCTGGCTGCTGGCGTCGGACGAAACCGAAATCGCACTGGAGCATGGTTCGAAAACTCTGATGGCCAGCCGTATTGTTGACGCGATCGTGGCGTTCCTGCACAACAGCGGCGGGTAAGCCCGAGCGAACGCGTCGGCCTGTGCGTAAGGGTTGTGCGCCACCTAGGCACACGCTTGGGTGCAACAGGGCACGGAGCCGCCACGGCGGCGACATCAAGACGAAGATATAATTCGACTAACTAAGTTTCGGAAGGGGATCGAACCGTGAGCGATGCTCGGCTGTTTACCAGCGAGTCGGTGACCGAGGGCCACCCCGACAAGATCTGTGACGCCATCAGCGACTCTGTGCTCGACGCGCTGCTCGCGCAGGATCCCAAGTCCCGTGTCGCGGTCGAGACGCTGGTCACCACGGGGCAGGTGCACGTTGTCGGCGAGGTCACCACGTCGGCGAAGGAGGCGTTCGCCGATATCACCAACACGGTGCGTGAGCGCATCCTCGAGATCGGTTACGACTCGTCGGAGAAGGGCTTCGACGGCTTGACGTGCGGCGTGAACATCGGCATCGGCGCGCAGTCGCCCGACATCGCCCAGGGTGTCGACACCGCTCACGAGACTCGCGTCGAGGGCGCAGGCGACCCGCTCGACGCCCAGGGCGCAGGCGACCAGGGCCTGATGTTCGGCTACGCGATCAAGGACACGCCCGAGTTGATGCCGCTGCCGATCGCGCTGGCTCACCGGCTCGCCCGCCGGCTGACCGAGGTCCGCAAGAGCGGCGTGCTGGACTACCTGCGGCCCGACGGCAAGACCCAGGTCACCGTGCAGTACGACGGCACCACCCCGGTGCGGCTGGACACCGTCGTGCTCTCGACCCAACACGCCGACGGCATCGACCTCGTGAACACGCTCACGCCCGACATTCGCGAGAAGGTCGTCAACACCGTGCTGGGCGATCTGGCACACGACACCATGGACACCTCCGACTACCGGCTGCTGGTCAACCCGACCGGAAAGTTCGTGCTTGGTGGCCCGATGGGCGACGCCGGGCTGACCGGCCGCAAGATCATCGTCGACACCTACGGCGGATGGGCCCGTCACGGCGGCGGCGCTTTCTCCGGCAAGGATCCGTCCAAAGTGGACCGTTCCGCGGCCTACGCGATGCGCTGGGTGGCAAAGAACGTCGTTGCCGCAGGCCTGGCCGAGCGGGTTGAGGTGCAGGTCGCCTATGCGATCGGCAAGGCGGCCCCGGTCGGCCTGTTCGTTGAGACCTTCGGCAGCGAGACCGTCGACCCGGCCCGCATCGAAAAGGCGATCACGTCGGTCTTCGACCTGCGGCCGGGCGCGATCATCCGCGACCTGGACCTGCTGCGCCCGATCTACGCGCAGACGGCGGCGTACGGCCACTTCGGCCGCACCGACATCGAGCTGCCCTGGGAGCAGACCAACAAGGTCGAGGAACTGAAGGCTTCCGTCTAACCACCGGTGACGTGTCGCAGCACCGTCTGCAGCTCTTGGGTCGGCGCGAAGTCGATGTACTCGCAGTCGCTAAGGGCTTCCGGTGCATGTCCGGCTGCCCAGTAGAACGCGTCGCCTGCGTTGTAGGTCTGCGGTCCCGGCGTGTGCATGCGTAGCTGCCCGCTCAGCATGTATCCCCAGTGCGGGCACTGGCACATATCGCCGGGTAGTCCCTTTAGCGCCGGGCGCAGGTCCGCGCCTGCGTTGAGCTTCACCCATGCGATGGACATGTCGCCGACTTCCTGACTGCGGAAGTCCACGCCCTCCCCGTCGACGGCTACCGGCACATCCGCAAACGTCAGTCTCTGCATTGCTGGCCCCCCACTCGGTCGATCGAACAATGAAATGAGCCTAGGTTTGCTGACGCCGGGCTGGGCGGCTTTGCGCCAGGCGGTGCTCGGTTTGTTGTTCACCGCTCACGCGGTGAACGTGTAATCGTCGAGCGGGAAGCGTCGGCTACGCCAGTACGCCTCGAGGGTGCTGGCCCGCCGCAGCGGGACATCACCGTTCTTGTCGAAGTAGTAGCTATTGGCCAGCTGGCAGCTGTCCTGCCAGAAAATCTGGGTGTGCCGCTTGCGCATCATCTCGGCGAAGTACCGGTCGTTGGCCTCCTGGGTCACCTCGACACGGCTGGCATTGCGGCGGTGTGCCCGCGTCAGGCATCGCACGATGTGGTGCGTCTGTGTCTCGATCAGCGCAAAGTAGGACGAGCCCACATAGCCGTACGGCCCGAACACGCTGAAGAAATTCGGGAAGCCCGGGATGCTGACGCCCTCATAGGCCTGCAGCCGATGCTCGTCCCAGAACTGCGTGAGCGACTTGCCACCCGGTCCGTTGACCGCGTAGGTCAGAACACTGTCGCGGTCGAGCACCTTGAACCCGGTCGCCAGGATCAGCACGTCGACGTCCCGGGTTTCGCCGTCGACGGTGGCCACGCCGGAGCCGGTGATCTTGTCGATCGGCTCGGTCACCAACTCCACGTTGTCGCGGTTGAACGTGGACAGGTAGGTGTTGTGGAAGCCCGGCCGCTTGCAACCGACGGCGTAGCGCGGGGTGAGCTTGTCCCGCACCTCCGGATCGTCGACCTGCTTGCGCAGATATGCCTCACCCACCTTCGACATGTTCTTGGCCATCGGGTTGACCGTGAAGTACTGCGCGGCCAGCGGGAACGTCAACTCGACAAAGGCCTGGCTGAGCAGGCGCTGGATCGCCTTGCCGCCCGGAATGCGCATGGCGATGCGCACGGCGCGGGGCAGTGCCACGTCGAACTTCGGGAAGCACCAAATCGGGGTGCGCTGAAACACGGTGAGCCGCTCGACGATTGGCGCAATCTCAGGAATCACCTGCACGGCAGAGGCGCCCGTGCCGATGATCGCGACGCGTTTTCCGGTCAGGTCCTGGTCGTTGTCCCAGCGCGCTGTGTGCATCGTCAGGCCGGCGAACGAGTCGACGCCGTCGATATCGGGAAGATTGGGTGTGATGAGCACTCCGCCGGCGTTGACGAGGAACCTGGCGGTGACCACCCCGCCCGGATCGGTGCTGATGCGCCAGAGGTCGCGCTCCTCGTCGAAGTCGGCGCCGAGCACGTTGGTGCCGAACCGGATCTTGCGGCGCAGGCCGTACTTGTCGACACAGTGTGCGGCGTAGCTCCTGAGTTCCTTTCCCGGTGCATACGTGCGCGACCACTTCGGGCTCTGCTCGAACGAGAACTGGTATGAGAACGACGGAATGTCAACGGCGATACCGGGATACGTGTTCCAGTACCAGGTGCCGCCTGGTCCGTCGCCGGCCTCGATCACCAGGTAGTCACTCAGGCCCGACTTGTCGAGTTTGATGGCGGTGCCGATGCCGGAAAAGCCGGCGCCGACGATGACGGTGTCGAAATCGGGCCCGGTCATAGGGCCTCCCGTCTGTGCGCGATGACGCGCAAGCCGTGTTTGGGCCGCATCGTCAGCGTCGCTTCGAGTTCTACCGCATGATCACCGACTGGGTCGAATGTGAAGCGTTGGCTCATGACCGCCGCCATCAGCACCATCTCCATCAGCGCGAAGCTCTGCCCGATGCAGATGCGTCGGCCGCCGCCGAACGGCAGGTAGGCAGATCGAGGCCGGTCCCTGACGGCATCGCCGATGAACCGCGTCGGGTCGAACGTGTCGGGGTCGGGCCACCAGCGCTCGTCGTGGTGGATGTGGTGGATCGGGATGAGCACCGTCGTGCCCGGGCGGATGTGGTGTCCGTCGATCACGTCGTCCTCGACCGCTGCCCGCGCGATGATCCACACCGCGGAGAAGCACCGCTGCGATTCCTGCATGCAGGCGGTGGTCCACGGCAGCCGGTTCAGGTCGTCGGCGGTCGGCCGGCGATCGGCGAGCACATCGTCGATTTCTGCGAGCATCCGGTCCCGCGCGTCGGGGTTGCGCGACAACAGATGCCAGAACCACGACATCGCGTTGGCCGTCGTCTCGTGGCCGGCGAGCATGAAGGTCAGCGCCTCGTCGCGGACCCGCTGCCGCGGCCACGTCCCGCCGTCGGCCTGGAACAGCACGTTGAGCAGGTCGGCGGAATCGGTCGGATGCGCGAGTCGCTCCTCGAGCACCGCGTTGACCGCCGCGTCGAGCTCCAGCGCGATCTTCTGGCCTTCTCGCAGTGGCGGCGGTAGCGGCACGCCGGAGAACGTGCTCCAGGCCAGCGCGTGGTACACGGGCCGGGGCAGCAGTCCCCACAGGCCGAGTCTGCCCAACCTCTCGGTGCGCCGCAGCCCCCGGGTGGCCAGGTCGTTCATGCTGTGGACGAGGGGGCCGAAGTCCTGGCTGAACAGGGCGTTCGCGACGACCCGCAGCGTTGCCTCCACCATCGTCGCGTGCATGTCGAACTCGTATCCATCGGGCTGTGTTGCCAGATCGGTCGTGACGTGTTCGATCGGGTCGATCATCAGGTCGACCATCTCGTTGAGGTGGCGCCGCGCGAAGGTGGGATTCAGGGTGGCCCGATGCGCGGCCCACGACTCGCCTTCATCGGTCAGCAGGTTGATGCCCACTGCCGCCCGGATCGGTTCGTAGTCGTTGGACTTAACGTATTTCAGCCTGGCCCGGTGCAGCACGTGGTCGACGTAGTCGGGGTGGGCTATCGAGACGAAACGTCGTCCAGCGCAGCGAAATCGGGCGATATCGTGGCCGCGCGTCCGGCCGAGGAAGCCGTCGCTGGCGTCGAATCCGATGGTGATCGCCTCGCGCGACATCGTCAACGTAGAAAACCGCGTCGCCGGCGCCGCCATGACCCAACGGTATGAGTGACAACCTACGTCCCGGAATGGGAGTATCGGACAGAGAGTTGGGAGTTTAGGACACCGTAATGGCTACGACGACGTGGTCGCCTGACCTGCGGCACCCGATGTATGCGACCAGGCTGTTATGCGAGGTCGCGAATGAGCGCGGAGTATCGACGGCCGACGTGCTGACCGGGACAGGGATCGCGCCGGACGACTTGGACGAGCCCGAGGCCGTCGTCACCGCGTGGGACGAAATCGTGGCGGTGCGCCGGCTGCTGGCCCGGCTACCCGACGATGTCGGCGTCGGAGTCCACGTGGGCAGCCGATTCAAGCTCACCCACGCCGGGCTGCTGGGCTTCGCCGCGATGTCGTGCGCCACGTTGCGGGAAATGTTCGACATCGATATGCGTTACTTCTCGCTCACGATGCTCCACATCGATCTCAAGCTGTTCGACGGCGTGCAGGACTGCGTGCTCGAACTCAACGTCGACCATTTACCCGCAGACGTGCGCCGATTCTTTATCGAGCGTGACCTCGCCGCCATCGTTTCTACGGTCGGAGCGTTCGCATACGAGGTCGTCGAGCGCTATGCGGACAAGGTCACCGCGGAGGTCTCGCTCGACAAGGACGTGCTGAGCCCGCTGCTGACGTTGGTTCCGGTGGAGAACATCGCGTTTGACCGCGCGCACACCCGGCTGCACTTCCCGCGCGCCATGTTTGACGAGCCGCTGCCTCAGGCCGACCCCCACACGCTCGAGCTGTGCGTGGCCCAGTGCGATGTGCTGATGCAGCGCAACGAACGACGCCGCGGCATCACCGCGGTGGTGCGGTCCAAGCTCTTTCGCAACTCCGGTGAGTTTCCGACGCTGCCCGAGGTGGCCGCGGAGCTGGACGTGCATCCGCGCACGCTGCGGCGTCAGCTGGCCGAGGAGGGCACGTCCTTTCGCGCTCTGCTCAACGAGGCTCGATCCACGCTCGCCGTCGACCTGCTGTGCAACGTCGGCCTCACCGTCGAGGAAGTCTCAAAGCGATTGGGCTACACCGACACCTCGACGTTCTGCCACGCGTTCAAACGGTGGCACGGAGTCCCGCCGAGCGCGTATCCGCGCACCGGCTAGGAGCTCGGCCACCGGCCACCGGCCACCGGCCTTGGCGGCGCCGATCATGCGCTGGCCGGCTTGCCGCATGCGTCCGGCGTCGATGAGGCGTTGCACCCGTTCGACGTTGGATTTCGACCACGCGCTGCGCGGCTTTCGCGGGCTGAAACGCTGAATGCGCGAAACGTC
>JAVRPG010000344.1:0-9742 GCA_032162325.1 Mycobacterium sp.
CCCTGGGCAGTCGCGATCCCAGAGCTCCCCTACCGGGATGCTTTCCGGGCATGGCTCCGCCGCCGGCGGATAGATGACCTCGTATTGGTCGACGGCAGATGCGGACCCTGTTCGGGTACGGGTACCCGCCATCAGCATATGGACAGGGAATTTGTCGCAGTGATGATCGTTCAGGCGGGCACCGAGACGATCACCCAGCGCCACATCGAAGCCACGATGACACCGGGAGACGTGGTGGCATGGGACAGCACCAACCGGAAACCGGTTCACCATTCGGGAGCCACTGCGCGAAACGCAGCATGCTGATCCCGTCGACGGCGCTGGATGAGGTCGGTGGGCGGGCATGGATGAGCGACGGCGTCAGGCTCGACGCAGCCGCCCTGGCGACGCGGCTACTGACGACCTCTCTGGATACTGTCTGTCAGGTTCTGCCGGGATTGGGTCCAACCGCGATCAGCGCGGCCCGCACGGCGGCCCAGGAGCTGTTCGTCGGCGCCCTGCGTACCCAAAGCGGCGTCTGCTCGGCCGAGCTCGCGCGGCCGGCTTTGCGTGCGTCGATCGAGCGGCATCTGCTCGACGGCACTGTCACACCCGCTGAAATCACGTCCGCTCATTGGGTGTCGATCCGCACCGTCAACCGCGTTTTCAGCGCCACCGGTCAGACGGTAGGTGGGGTCATACGTATTCGCGGGCTAGCGCGCGCCCGGCAGGAGTTGACCAATAGTGATCGGCCCATCTCCGACATTGCTCACCGCTGGGGTTTCTCGGACACGAGCCACTTCAGCCGCACCTTCAAGGGAAAGTTCGGCAGTTCACCGACGGTGTACCGCAACGCATTTCGCTTCGACGGCCCGCCTCTTGACGCATTGGTACATCGACCTGTCGCGCGGGTTCAAGCTCTTGACGGGGCGCGTGACATGAGCGGAGTCACAGTGGTTTAGACCCGACTTATCGCTCGCATCAGATTTCGGCTAGCCAGACCGCGGAGTTCGTCATCGACGCCTACCACCAGCTGTGGCACATCGAGAAGAGCTTCCGCATGTCCAAACACGACCTACAAGCCCGGCCGATCTCCACCGCACCCGCGAATCCATCGAGGCCCACCTGACCATCGTGTTCGCCGCCCTGGCCGTCAGCCACTGGATCAAACACCAAACCAGCTGGAGCATCAAGAAATTCGTACGCACCACCCGCCGCTACCGCGCCGTCCAAATCAAAGCCGGCGGCCAGATCCTCACCGCCGCCGACCCGTTACCCGACGACCTGAAAGAAGCCCTCACCAAATCAGCAGCCGCATTGAACACAAAATTGAGCCAAGTCGGGGCTCGATCTGCCACAGGTTTTCGCGGCTGGGTGTGTACCGGTTCAGCTAGATAGCAGCCCGGCTTCAGAGACATCACAGACACCACCCGTGGAATGAATTCGGTGGCTCTGAGCGATCCACGTAGTGGAGGCGTTTGTTTACGCCTGCGCGCACAGGAGAGGAACTGAGAGATGAGGATGAAGATGAATCTGAAGAAACTGGTCGGCGCTGCCGCGATCGTCGGAGCGTTGGGGTTACCAGCCATTGGTGTGGGCGCAGGCATCGCGAACGCCGCCACACCGGCACCATCGATTCCCGGCCCAGTGCACACCGTGCAGACACCCGCTGACCTAGGCCCCACCCAGGTACAGCTGGTTGATGGGCGCGGTGGCGACTGGCGCTGGGGTGACCACGGTGATCGTGGCCGCGGCTGGGGTGACCGCGGCGGCTGGGGTGACCGCGGCGGCTGGGGCTGGGGTGACCGCGGCGGCTGGGGCTGGGGCCGCTAAGCCCCTGGACTCCGCGCTGGCGTCATCGGCGAGCTGCTGAGGTGTTGCGGTGTAGGTTCTTTCATGACTGCGGTGATGCCCTATCGCTGCCCGAAGCCCGTGGGGCACAAGGATGCATCGCTTAATCCGTCATTCTACGGACCGTGGCTAAACGTTTCCCGGGCTGTACCATGCCCGGCTACGGCTGCCAAGTCCACAATGCCGAGATGGACTGGGGCAAAGGCGGACACACCAAGATCACCGACGAAGCCCTCGGCTGCGGACCACACAACCGCCTGGTCAAAACCCGGCGGCTGGCGCACCCGAAAACGCAAAGACGGCCGCACCGAATGGATTCCGCGGCCACACCTCTACCTACTGCCCGACGAAGACAACGAGTCGTAGCCCACGCCGAGGCCCAGCGTCATGAGTCCAGTGTCAGCTGCCCGTCCACTTTGGCGGGCGCTTCTCGGCGAAGGCGATGGCACCTTCCTTGGCATCGTTCGACATGAACACCGGCGCCAGGATCTGGGCCTGCGCCCGCCACATCTCGTCCGGGCTCCAGCCGCGGGACTCGGTGATGATCCGCTTGGTCGCGGCGACGGCCAGCGGTCCGTTCGCGGTGATCTTCTCGGCCAGTGCGATCGCCGCATCCAGTACCTGGCCGGGTTCGGCCAGGACGTTGACCAAACCGAGTTCGTGCGCCCGCACCGCGGGCAGGAGGTCACCGGTCAACGCGAGCTCCATCGCGATCGCGGGCGGGATGCGCTGAGGCAGCCGCAGCAGTCCGCCGCCGCCTGCGACCAGACCACGCTTGACCTCCGGGATGCCGAACGCCCCCTCCTTCGACGCGACGATCAGATCAGCGGCCAGCGCCAGCTCCAAACCACCGGCCAGCCCGTAACCTTCGACGGCCGCGATCAACGGCTTGACGGGCGGACGCTCGGTGAACCCCATCCCGCGGCCCTCGACCACGACCTTTTCCCCGCGGGCGAACGCCTTCAGGTCCATGCCCGCACAGAACGAGCCGCCGGCGCCGGTCAGCACGCCGACCGACAGCCCGGCATCGCCGTCGAGTCGGTCCATCGCGTCGGCCAGCGCGTGGCTGACCGCGGCGTTGACGGCATTCTTGGCCTCTGGCCTGTTGATGGTGATGACCAGGATTCGGTCGCGCTGCTCGACCAGGACTACATTTTCGCTGTTGTTTGTCACGCCGGTGATCGTAACGATCGCGGCACCCGACATGCGGCGGTAGCCAGCCACCAGGCTCAGGTACCATAACTAGAACACGTTCTAATTTTAGGGGGAGACCGCATGGCCTCGACCGATATCGAGCCGTCGGAACTCACGAAGTGGGACCCGGGCCTCACCGAACGCGTGATGGGGATAACGCGGCCATTCCTCAAGCGGTACTTCCGCTCGGAGGTGCGCGGGCTGGAGAACCTGCCGCCAGGAGGCGCGCTGCTGGTGTCCAACCACTCCGGCGGCATGCTGCCGATGGATGTTCCGATCCTGGCGGCCGAGTACTACCACGCGCACGGTTACGGGCGGCCGCTGTACACGCTGAGCCACGACATGCTCTCGGTTGGACCCACAGGAGACTTCTTCAAGAAGATCGGCTACATCAGTGCCAACCACGAGAACGCCGACGCGGCGCTACGGTCGGGCGGTCTCGTGGTGGTATTTCCTGGCGGCGACTACGACGTGTACCGACCGACGATTTCGGAGAACGTCATCGACTTCGGCGGCCGCACGGGTTACGTGAAGGCCGCGCTGAATGCCGGCGTGCCGATCGTTCCCACGGTCGGCATCGGCGGCCAGGAGACCCAGCTTTACCTGTCCCGTGGCACGTGGCTGGCTAAGCGGCTCGGCCCGATCGCACGCCTGGCCCGCACGAAGATCGTGCCGATTTCGTTCGGATTCCCGTTCGGCCTGAGCCTGGTGATCCCGCCCAACCTCCCGCTGCCCGCCAAGATCGTGATGGAAGTGCTGCCCGCGATCGACATCATCGCCGAGTTCGGCGACGACCCGGACATCGACGAGGTCGATGCTCACGTCCGGCACGTCATGCAGCGGGCGCTCGACAAACTAGCCGCGCGACGACGGCTGCCCGTGCTGGGATAGCCATCGTGGCCATCACCGATCGCCTCGCCGAAACTCTCGGCGTCGTCGCGACGATGCGGCGCGCCGGGCTCATCGCCCCAATGCGACCCGACAAGTACGTCCGTATCGCGGCGGCGATGCAGCGCGAAAACATGGGCATCACATCGGGATTCGCCGCCGCTGCGCAGCGCTGCCCAGACCGGCCCGGTCTCGTCGACGAGCTCGGCACGCTGACGTGGCGCGAAATCGACCAGCGCGCGGATGCTCTCGCCGCCGCACTGCAGGCATTGGCGGAACCTCCCAAGGTCATCGGCATCATGGCACGCAACCACCGCGGCTTCGTAGAGGCGCTGATCGCCGCCAACCGGATCGGTGCCGACGTGCTCCTGCTGAACACGTCGTTCGCCGGACCGGCGCTGGCCGAGGTTGTGCAGCGCGAGGACGTCGACGTTGTCATCTACGACGATGAGTTCACGACCACCGTCGACCGCGCGTTGGCCGACAAACCCGACGCGACGCGGATCATCGCCTGGACCGACGGGCCGCACGGTGGCCTCACCGTCGAGACGATGATCGCCGAGAACGCAGGGCGGCAGCCGCAGCGGGAGCGCGCGAAGTCGCGCAGAAAAGGAAAGGTCATCCTGCTCACGTCCGGCACCACCGGAAGTCCCAAGGGCGCCACGCACTCCGGCGGTGCCGACGGTGGCCCCGCCATCCTCAAGGCGATCCTGGATCGCACCCCATGGCGCGCCGAAGAGCCCGTCGTCGTCGTGGCGCCGATGTTTCACGCGTGGGGCTTCTCCCAACTCGTGTTCGCGGCGTCGATGGCGTGCACCGTCGTGTCCCGCCGCAAGTTCGACCCCGAGGCGACCCTGGAGCTCATCGACCGCCACCGGGCCACCGGGCTGTGCGTCGTGCCGGTGATGTTCGACCGGATCATGGAACTACCCGACGAGGTGCGAAACAAATGCAGCGGCCGGTCGCTTCGGTTCGCCGCTGCGTCGGGTTCACGCATGCGCACCGATGTCGTCATCAAATTCATGCATCAGTTCGGTGACGTCATCTACAACAACTACAACGCCACCGAGGCCGGCATGATCGCCACCGCGACGCCGCAAGACCTGCGTGCCGCGCCCGACACCGCGGGCAAGCCGGCCGGGGGCACCGAAATCCGCATTCTGGATCAGGATTTCAACGAAGTACCCACCGGTGACGTGGGCGGCATCTACGTGCGCAACTCCACCCAGTTCGACGGTTACACCTCGGGCAAGACCAAGGACTTTCACGAGGGCTTCATGTCATCCGGCGATGTCGGCTACTGCGACGATGCCGGGCGGCTGTTCGTGGTCGGCCGCGACGACGAGATGATCGTGTCCGGCGGGGAGAACGTCTACCCCATCGAAGTGGAGAAGACGCTGACGGCACACGAGGACGTAGCGGAGGCATCGGTCATCGGCGTGGACGACGAACAGTTCGGGCAGCGGCTGGCCGCATTCGTGGTTTTGAAAGACGGCGCGCCGGCTACCCCCGACCTACTGAAGCACCACGTCCGTGAGAACTTGGCGAATTACAAAGTACCCAGGGATATCACGATCCTCGACGAACTACCTCGCAGCAGCACCGGCAAGATCGTGCGCCGCGAGTTGCAGGACCGCGCCGCCCGTGCGTAGGCGCTTTCCGCTGCTGCGCTCCTCAGCGGAGCTGCTCAACGCTGCCAACGGAGTGCGCCCACTGGGCCGCGAGGGATACATCACCTTGCCGGTGTTCGCGTTCGGCTGGCCCACCACCGAGATGTCGCCGCTGTATCTGGCCGGATCGGTGCTCGACGCGGTGCGCCGCGGTCTGCGCGGCGACTTCCGCGGTCCCCGCGGCCGAATCGCCTTGGTGCTCACTGCCATTGCCTGGGCGCTGCTGTGGTTGATTCACCGCCGCAACGTGGCCTCGGAACCCTATTTCGAAGAGCCGCTGCGCGAAGCGCTGGGCGATGACTACGAGACGATCGCCGCGCAATCGCAACCTGCCAGGCGCCGCAGGCTGATCGGGATGCCGCCCAACGACTTGATCCGCCGCCGCTACGTGGAGAAGGCCGACACCGTCCAGTATGGCCCGCACCCTAGGGTCAACTTCGCCGATATCTGGCGGCGCCGCGACCTGCCACGCGACGGCAAGGCGCCGGTGCTTCTGCAGGTGCCCGGCGGCGCATGGGCGATCGGCATGCGACGGCCGCAGGCCTACCCGATGCTGAGCCATCTCGCTGAGCGCGGCTGGGTGTGCGTGTCGATCGACTACCGTGTGAGCCCCAGACACACCTGGCCCGACCAAATCGTCGACGTCAAGCGCGCGCTGGCCTGGATCAAGGAGAACATCGCAGACTACGGCGGCGACCCGGAATTCGTTGCGATCACCGGTGGCTCGGCGGGCGGGCACTTGTGCTCGCTGGCCGCGCTGACCGCAGACGACCCGCAGTGGCAGCCGGGCTTCGAGGACGCCGACACGTCGGTGGTGGCCGCGGCGCCGATCTACGGTCGCTACGACTGGGTTTCCACCACGGGCTCCGGCCGCAAGGAGTTCATCGCGTTTCTGCAGAAGTTCGTCGTCAAGAAGTCGTTCGCCGAGCACAAGCAGGTGTATTTCGACGCGTCTCCGATCAGGCGGCTGCGTCCTGATGCCCCACCGTTTTTCGTGCTGCACGGGCAAGACGACTCGATCATTCCGGTTCCCGAAGGCCGCGAATTCGTCGAGGCACTTCGCGAGGTATCGACGTCTACCGTCGCGTACGCCGAGATCCCGCACGCCCAACACGCGTTCGACTTTTACTATGGGTCACCGCGGGCGCACTACACCGCGCGGGCGGTGGAGGAGTTCCTGTCTTGGGTGCACGCGACGCGCGACCGTGCGACGAGTAACCTACGGCGCCATAGCGGATTCGACGACCGTTAGTTCCTCGGGAAGTCCTGCAGCCCGCCGGATTTCGACAAACGCGTCGACAAACGTATCGGTCAGCTCGTGTGGATCCAACAGTGTGGCGGCGTCGGAGAGCACCGAGACGTTGAGCTGGTCCACGTAACTCCAGACCGTGATGTTCAGACCGCTGCCCGTCGTGAGCGGACCAACCGAGTAGATCTCGGTCACCAGCGCCCCTCCGACACGTCCGGGCTCCCGCGGGCCTGGCACATTCGAGATCGGAATGTTCAGCACCTTGTTCTGGCCGTCCTTGCTTGCCAGCCAGCGGAACAACGCCTCCGCGGGGGCGGGTGGAAAGTAGGCTGCCCACCTGCTGACGAGTTCGGGCCCGAGCAGGTGATGGGCCTCCTTAGCGTTCACCGCGGCGTCGTGCACGGCCTGCACCCGCTCCAGCGGATCGTCGAGTTCGATGGGTACCACCATCATGACACCGGAAAAGCGATTGCCTGAGATGCGGTCAGGTGAGAAGTCGAAACTCACTGGGACGGACGCCAATAGCGGGTGGTCGGCGTGGCCGTCGTACTTGAGCGACAGCTGGCGTAACGCCCCCGCCGAGATCGCCAGCACCATGTCGTTGATCGTGACACCGAGATGCTTGCCGGTCTCCTTGACATCGGCCAGCGCCAACGTCGCGGTGGCGAACTTGCGCTGCGCGTCGACGCGGTGGTTCATGAACGACGGCGGCGGCGTGAAGGGCCGGGTCAACTCCGGAGACAACTTGCGCGTGCTCTTCCGCACCCGGCTCACGCCCTGTGCGGTATAGCGCATCACCCCCGGCAACCGCCCGATCTGACGCATGTGGTCGCCGAATGCGGTCCGAACCAGCTCCGAGCGGCTGGGCGCGGGATCGGTTGCGTACGAGTCGCGATCGGCCTTCAGGCCCGTCTGCGGGTCCATCCCCCGCGCCAGCAGATTCGCGGATGCGACGCCGTCGGCAAGCGCGTGGTGAATCTTGCCGAGCACCGCGATCCTGCCGTTGGCAAGGCCCTCGATGAAGTACATCTCCCACAGCGGCTTGCTGCGGTCCAGCGGGGTGCTGGCGATCCGGCCCACCGCCTCGTCGAGCTGGCGACGGCCGCCTGGGCTGTCCACCCGGTACGGACGGACGTGGTAGTCGAGATCGACTTCGCAGTTCTCCCGCCACATCGGGTGGTGGAACTTGAAAGGAATGTCGACGAGCTCGTAGCGGAAGGGGTCCAGCTGGTAGAGCCTGCTGTGGATAACCCGACGAAACTCGTCGATGCCGAACTGCCTGCCCTTCAGCTCGGAGATGTCGATCACCGCAAGCTTGAGGGTGTGCATGTGCACCGTCGGCGTCTCGCTGTACAGCAGCACAGCGTCCCACCCGCTGAGTCTCTTCAAAGAGCTACCTCCTATGGGGAGCTGCGTCTAGTTTGCAGATTTCTTGTGCGTTGATCGGTGGTTCCGGTTGTATCGGGCGGGTTTTTGCGGGTGTCGTGGGTCATCGGACTTGTCGGTGCCCAGCGATACGGTGCGCACATGGCGATGTCGGGTCGGGTCGTAGCGCGGCGATTGCCGGTGCTCGGGCATGTTAACGCTGGTAAGGCATCCATGCTGGCGACTATGGGTTCGGAGCAGGATCGCGTGCGGGCCGGGGTGTGGGCGCGGTTTTCGGGAGCCAAGTCCGCGCACCTGTCAAAAAGGCAGGTCCGAGATCGGTTGATGGCCGAGCACGCCCCGGCCGATGTTGGTGTGCCGCCGCGGTTGTGGCGAGTCACCGTCGAGGACACCGTCGATAAGATCCGAGCCTGGCAGCAGGCGGTGATCGCCACAGAGGTGCATCCGAAGATCTACGCCCGCACCCACGACGAGGCCGAACGAAAGCGTCTGCTGGTCCTGGCGAGAACGGGTCACTGGCGGGAGGATCCATGGCTGTCGCGCCAGTGCCGTGAGGCGTTCGCTGGCAAGCGCCCCCGGCCGCGGCGCTCTGGTCGCATCGTCGCCGACAACTGCTCCTACGACGTTCAACGCGACCAGCTGGGACGGGTGTGGCTCGCGCTGATGACCCCTACTCGCAGACAGCGGATGCGGCTCAATCTCGGCCCGCTACCTCAGGAGCTGGTGCCGAGCTCGACCATCGAGATCCGCGCCGACGGGCGTGGGGGCTGGCAGGTCATCGCCGCTTACCCGGCCGCGAGGTTGTGCAGCACCCGGCCCCGCCACCAGGAACTCACCCGGGTTGAGGGGATCGATGCAGGGGTCAGTGAGGTGTTCACCGACACCAGCGGGCGCCGCTACGGCACCGGCCAGTACCAGTCAATCGCGACGCGAGCCGAGCGGGACCGCGCCCGGACCAGGGCGCGCAACAAGCTCCGAGCCGTGCGTGACCGTCACCTTGTACGCGCTCAGGCTGCCGCCGAGGCCGGCGACACCGACACCGCCCGCGCCGCTACCGCGAAGGCGCGCCGAATCCTCCGGCGCAATCTGGGCCGCCAGAAACTGACCAGACAGCGTGTCCATGACCGTGCGGTGACCAAGGACACCGTGTATCAAGCGGTGCACAATCTGGTCGACACAACCGCCCATGTTGTCGCCGAGGACCTGTCCCGTCTGCGCAGCAAGAGCAAGTTCGGACGCACTGCCAACCGCGTCTACGCTGCTTGGCAGCGCTCATTCTTGGCCGACGCGCTCGCGTCGGTGCCAAGCCGCAGAGGTTCTGCGGTGACATTGGTCAACCCGGCCTACACGTCACAACAAGTACACCCATGCGGGCATCTCGGTATCCGGCGTGGGAAGAACGTTTACTGTCAGACTGCGGGCTGCCCGCAGCGGGGGGTCGTGTTCGATACGGAGATCAATGCGGCCCGCGTCATTCGTGATCGGGCCACCGACCCCCAGATCAGTCGCTACACCCCCAAACACG
>JAVRPG010000345.1:0-2600 GCA_032162325.1 Mycobacterium sp.
GTCGGCGCGCTCAATCCCGCGGAAGCACCTGGGCGTCATGCAGCTGGCCGCGACAAGCGTTCGTGACGAACGGTCCGCCGCGTCCCGCGAAGCCCATGCAACACTATTCGAACATACGTTCCCGTGGGTTGAGGCTGTCCTTACCTCTGCCGATCAGGGCGGATTGGTCCTCCGGCAGAGCGACGCTTCTTGGAATCTGACTAGGCTGGGTTGTGGCCGTTGGCGACGTTGGTCAGGGTTGGCTCGTTCACCGGCTCGTCGATGGTCTCGTCGTTGGCGATGGCGTTGGTCTCATAGCAATCCGAGCAGTTGCAGGTTGGCGATGTATTTGACGATGATCGGCGCCGAGACATGTGGGATGTCTTTGTCCGGGCCGATTTTCGCTTCCTGCACCGCGGTACGGAACCGGTCGGTCGTCGCGATGGTCCCGCGGGCCGGCTTTTCGGGGTGTTGGTAGTTGTGCAGCAGCGGCAGGAGCGAGGCTTGGCGCTGCTGTTCTGGTAGGGCGCGCAGGGTGGTCTCGAACCGCTGGAACCACGCGCTGTAGTCGGCGATGCGATGGATCGAGCAACCGGCGTCGATCAGCCAGTCGACGTATTCGTCGAGTCCGATGCCGTCGTCGTAGGGGTTCATCACGTGGTAGGTCCCAAACCCGTCCACGGTCCGTTCGCCAAGTGTGGCGATCGCCTCGGCGATGAAATCGACGGGCAGCCCGTCGTAGTGCGCGCGTTGCCGGTTGCCCTCGGCGTCGAGTTCGTAGAACGAGCCCGGCGCGATACCGGTGGCCACCAGGCTGAGCATCAGTCGGGTGAACATGTCGGGCACGTTGAGCTGGCCCACGTACTTGGTGTCCGCCAGGATCATGTCGCAGCGGAAAACGGTGACGGGCAGGCCGCACAGGTCGTGGGCTTCTCGCAACAGCACCTCCCCGGCCCACTTGCTGTTCGAGTAGCCGTTGGCGTAGCCGTCGTCGACCCTGCGGGTCGGGCTGATGACCCGGATGTCGGCGTCCTCGGTGAACGCCGACGGCGGTTCGATTCCCTCGCACACGCCGATCGTCGACACATAGGCGAACGGCTTGCGTTTCGTGGTGAGCGCGATGCGGATCAGTTCGGCGGTGCCCACGACGTTGGGACCGAACAGCTGGCTGTAGGGCAGCACGTGGTTGACCAGCGCGGCGGGGTCGACGATCAGATCGACCGTGTCGGCCAGCCGCTGCCAGTTCTGTTGATTCAGACCAAGATTCGGCTCGCCCTTGTCGCCGGCGACGACCTCCAGGCACTCGGCGGCCAGCTCCCGGTAATGCCGCAGCAGCTCCGGGTCGCCGCTGTCGAAGGTTTTGTCCAGGCGTTCACGGGCATCCTCGTTGGACTTGGCCCGCACCAGGCAAATCAGCGTGCCGCCGACCTGGTCCATCCGCTCGAGCCATTCCAGAGCCAGGTAGCGGCCGAGGAAACCCGTTGCACCGGTGAGCAACACGGTGCGCACCTCGGTGCTGGGCCCGGGCAACGACGGCGCGGTGGCCAGCGTCTTGGCATCGATGAACTTGTCCAGCGTGAGGTCACTGGCGTGTATCTCGGTGGCATCGCGGCCGTGTACGGTCGCGAAAGTCGGCCGCTTCGAGCCCGACGTCCGTTCCGCCTCGATGTAGTCGGCGATCACTCGCAGATCGGTCGCCGGACTCACGATCACACCCACCGGCACGTCGATGTCGAAGATCTCGTGCAGCAGGTTGGCGAATGTCAACGCCGACAGGGAGTCTCCGCCGAGGTCGGTGAAGTGCGCGTCGGCCTGAAGACCACCGGCCGCCGCACCCAGGAGGGCACCTGCGGCCCGGCTGATGGTCTCCAGTACCGGCCGGTCGGCGCCGGTCTGGCGCAGCGCGCGCAGTTCGTTGGTCTGGCCTTCGGCCAGGTCGGTATAGAGCCGTTCGAGGCGCTCGCCGTAGTGCTCCTTGAGCTTCGGTCGCGCGACCTTGCGGATACCGGTGAGCAGGCCGTTCTCCAGTGTGAACGGTGTTGTCTCGACTACGAAGTCGCGCGGAATCTCATAGGACTGCAGGCCGGCTGATCTCGCCAGCTCCTGCAGCGAGTCGCCGATGAGTGGCTTGAGCGACTCGACATCGCCGCCGCTGCGGGCCAGCGTGTCCTCGGTTGGCACGACGACGGCCAGCAGGTAGGAACGGGCGCTGTTGCCGTAGACGTAGATTTGCCGGATCAGCGGGCTGTCGCCGAATACTGCCTCCAACTTCGAGACGGTGACGAACTCGCCCTGCGAGAGCTTCAGTACATTGTTGCGGCGGTCGAGGTACACGAGCTGATCGGGACCGACTTGGGCCACGATGTCCCCGGTGCGGTAGAAGCCGTCCGGGTCGAACACGTCGGCGGTGACCTCGGGCCGCTTGTAGTAGCCAGGGAACACGTTGACGGTTTTGACGACAAGCTCGCCTCTGGGGTGCGGGTGATCGGTGTGGAAGTAGCCCAGATCGGGCACGTCGACCAGCTTGTAGTCGATCACCGGCGGCCGACGCACCTGGCCGTCGACGAAGATCGCCCCCGTCTCGGTGGACCCGTAGCCCTCCACCAGATGCAGATCGAGGT
>JAVRPG010000346.1:0-12555 GCA_032162325.1 Mycobacterium sp.
CGGCGACGGCGTTGTGGCGCGCGCACGGGTATGCCCGCACGACGGTCGCCGACATCTGCCGAGCGGCGGGGGTGTCGAAGGCGTTGTTCTACTTCTATTTCCCGCGCAAAGAGGACGTGCTGTTCGAGGTCGGGGTGCTGTCCACGGATACCGCCCACCACGCTGCAAAGAAGATGCTGGGAAAGCCTTACGAAGTCCCGGCCGTCATCGCCGCAGTGCTCACCAGCCTGGAGAACACGATGCGCGACAGCCCGCCCGAACTCATCATCGAGGCGATCCTCGAGGGCTACCGCCAGGCCCTGGCCGGCCACGACCATCTCGAGCGGACCTCGGTGATCTTCGCCGAGGTGTTCGAGCAAGCGCAGCAGGACGGCAAGCTGCCAGCTCACGTCGATGTGAAGCACCTGGCGAATGTGGCGCAGTCCCTCGTCAGTGAGGGCGCTCGGCATTGGGCGGCCGGCACGTACGGAGACCGCTCCTTCGCCGAGGCTGTCGGCCGCGATATCACCGCCCTGATCGTGGGCTACAGCGCCGATTAGCGGCACGTGTTCTCTCTAGACGAGAACGCCATTTCCGATTATCGTCAACGACGTGCCGACACATCAGATAGCGCTCGCGCCGGAGATCTCGACCTGGCCCCACGAGAACCCCCAGCTCATCGGAAGCTCCTGCGGTAAATGCGAAGCCACCGCCTTTCCCGTTCAAGAGCGCTGCCCGAAGTGCAGCGCCGGGGAGATGTCTGACGTGTTGCTGCCGCGCAGCGGCACTCTCGTCACGTGGACGACCCAAGGCTTCCCGCCCGGCGCGCCGTACAAGGGCCCCACGGGCAAGGACTTCGTCCCGTTCGGCGTCGGCTTGGTGCAACTCGACGACGTGATCCGCGTCGAGGGCCGGCTCACAGAGAACGACCCCGCGAAGCTGCAATTCGGCCAGAAGGTCGAACTGACCATGGTGCCGTTCGCCACCGACGATGATGGCAACGAGATCGTCACGTTCGCCTTCCAGCCAGTCGAAGCCTGAGAGGAACGAGAAATGAACGATGTCGCCATCATCGGCGTGGGCCTTCATCCGTTCGGCCGGTTCGACAAGACCTGCATGCAGATGGGTGCCGAGGCGATACAGGCCGCCCTGGAGGACGCGGGTGTCGAATGGAAAGACATCCAGTTCGGGTTCGGGGGCAGCCACGAGATCTCCAACCCGGATGCCGTCACCCGACTGGTCGGCCTGACCGGCATCACGTTCACCAACGTCTTCAACGCGTGCGCCACCGCGGCGTCGGCGATTCAGCAGACCGCCGACACAATCCGGCTCGGCAAGTACGACCTCGGCATCGCCATCGGTATGGACAAGCACCCGCGCGGCGCGTTCACCGATGAACCATCCTGTCTGGGGCTGCCCCGGTGGTATGGCGAGAACGGGCAGTTCGTCACCACCAAGTTCTTCGGCATGAAGGCCAACAAGTACATCCACGACCACAACATCAGCCAGGCGACGCTGGCCAAGGTGGCGGCGAAGAACTTCCGTAACGGTGAGAAGAACCCGAATGCGTTCCGGCGCAAGCCGATTTCCGAGGAAGAGATCCTCAACTCGACTGTCTTGAACTACCCGCTGACGCAGTACATGTTCTGCGCGCCCGACGAGGGCGCCGCAGCGGTGATCATGTGTCGCGGCGACATTGCGCACAGGTTCACCGACAAGCCGGTCTATGTGCGGGCTACCGAGATCCGGACACGGACGTTCGGCGCCTACGAGGTGCACGCGACGTCGGCGCCACTGGACGAGGACCCGTCGCCGACGGTGTACGCGGCGAAGGCCGCCTACGAGGTGGCAGGAATCGGTCCCGAGGATATCGACGTCGCCCAGTTGCAGGACACCGACGCGGGCGCGGAGGTGATCCATATGGCCGAGACAGGTCTGTGCGCGGACGGTGAGCAGGAGAAGCTGTTGGCCGACGGCGCCACCGAGATCCACGGCACCATGCCGATCAACACCGACGGCGGGCTGATCGCCAACGGCGAGCCGATCGGCGCCTCGGGTCTCCGCCAGGTCCACGAACTGGTGCGCCAGTTGCGCGGCGAGGCGGGCGAACGCCAGGTTCCCGGCGAACCACGGGTCGGTCTCGCTCAGGTCTACGGCGCGCCGGGCACCGCGTCGGCGACGATCCTGAGCTTGTAAGAGTCAGATCGCCGATTCGGAACCCGGGTGCGGAAACAACGTTCTAAGATCTCGGAAATGATGTTTCCGCCTGCGCCCAGATGGACCAGGCCGTTGCTCGGAGTGGTGTCAGCAACGGCGCTGGCGGCAGCGTGTCTCACCTTCGGCACCGCGACCGCGGCCGCCGACGACGACCCGCCGCCTCCGCCGTTGCACAACGTCAAATACTCGGTATGGGCCGAGCAGCCGTTCCACGTCGAGATCTATTACCGCGACAGCGACCCGCCGAACTGGGCCGACTACAGCCACAACCCTTACCAGTTCAGCCCGAACGTCGAAGCCGATGTCGGCCCGAACCAGCAATGGAACCTCGACGTTCAGCTGGCCAACCCCAACGAGTGGGCGATGGTGGTCGCGAGCACCGGAGGAGAGTCGACGAAGGCGCCCAACATCCACTGCGTCCTCGCGGTGGACGGGGCCGTCGTCGCCACCCATCAAGGCCCGAAGGGCGCGCTCTGCTCGCTTCGCAACTGGTGATCGTCCACCGCGAGGGGTTCGCCCTCTAGCCGGCGGAGCCATTCCTCGCAGTACTTGAATGTCTCGGCGTGACCGGAGGACATGCCGAGCGCCCGTTCCATCACCAGGGCCTGTGACACGCTCGTCGCGAACACCGTCCAGACGACCGGCGGGACATCCGAGGTGCTTATCCCGTAGCGCTCCAGCGCGGCCGCGATGGCCTTGTTCTGCTCCTCGCGGAAACGCTCGGCGTAGTAAAGGATTTCGGCACGCAGCGCCTTGCGATGGTTGGCCAGCCCCATGAACTCCATGGTCAGTCGGGTGGCCTCGGGCTTGGTGCTGAACATCCACAGCGCCCACAGTGGCTGCGGCGACTCCAGCGCGGTCGTCAGTACCGCGAGTCCTTCCTCGGCCCTGCGGTGGAACACCGCCAGGAAGAGATCCTCCATGGTGCGGAAGTAGTAGTGCACCAGCTGCGGCTTGAGCCCGGCCCTGTCGGCGACCCGGCGCGACGTGACCGCGGCGTAGCCCTCCTCGAGAAGCAGTTGCTCGGCGGCATCGAGCAGCACGACGCGATTCTTCGCGTCCGGCGCTCCGATTCTTCGCGCCGATGCCATGCCACCTCCCCAAACCTTCTGCCCACACCGTCGACAGGCAGATGTTAGACGCCGGACCGCGATGTCACCTTGACCCTGACTCTACCTCCATGCTAAGCAGGTGCTCAGCATATTTCGTTCTCGCACATTCGGCACGGTGCCGCGTCAGCCATCGCAGCGACCATGGGTTCCGGGAGGAAGCGCTTCAAATGACCACCGATTACGACTCCGTCGACTACTTCGCCGACCCGTCGCTCGTTCCCGACCCACACCCCTACTTCGATTACCTGCGCACGAAGAATCCAGTCAGCTGCCCGATCAACAACGGTGTGCTGGCCGTCACCGGCTGGGAAGCGGCCAACGCCGTCTACAAGGACACCGAGAACTACTCGTCCTGCGTCGCGGTCGCGGGACCCTTCACCCCGATCCCCTTCGTGCCCGAGGGTGACGACATCTGCGCACAGCTCGAGGAGCACCGCGCCGAGATCCCGATGTACGAGCACATGGTCACGATGGATCCGCCGTACCACACCGACGCACGCTCGCTTCTCAGCCGGTTGTTGACACCGAAACGGCTGAAGGAGAACGAGGACTTCATGTGGCGGCTGGCCGACCGCCACATCGACGAGTTCATCAACGACGGCCAATGCGAGTTCCTGGCCGCCTACGCCAGGCCCTTCTCGCTGCTCGTGGTCGCCGACCTGCTCGGCGTCCCTGACGAGGACCACGAGGAGTTCCGGGAGGCCTTCGGTGCTCAGCGGCCCGGCACGAATATCGGCGGACTCGACCACGAGCCGATCGCGGCGAACCCGCTGGAGTGGGCCGACGAGAAGTTCAGCCACTACATCGAGGACCGCAGGCGCAGCCCCCGCGACGACGTGCTCACCGGCCTGGCCACGGCGCTCTACCCGGACGGCTCAACCCCCGATGTGGTCGACGTGGTCCGCACCGCCACCTTCCTGTTCGGCGCCGGCCAGGAAACGACAGCCAAGCTGCTCAGCGCCGCGCTGCGGGTGCTCGGCGACCGGCCCGACATTCAACAACAGCTGCGCGAGGATCGCAGCCTGATCCCAATCTTCATCGAAGAGTGCCTGCGCATGGACAGCCCCGTGAAAAGCGTGTTCCGGATGGCCCGCAAGACAACGACACTCGGCGAAACGCCGGTGCCGGCAGGCACCACGGTGATGGTCAGCCCGGGCGCCGCGAACCGCGATCCCCGCCGGTTCGACGATCCCCACGAGTTCCAGCTCGATCGCAAGAACGTCCGCGAGCACATCGCATTCAGCCGCGGTATCCACTCGTGCCCTGGCGCCCCGCTGGCGCGCGTCGAGGGCCGCGTCTCGATCGAGCGCATACTCGACCGGCTGGCCGACATCACGATCAGCGAGGAGAAGCACGGATCGATCGACGGGCGCAATTACACCTACGAGCCGACCTTCATCCTGCGCGGGCTCACCGAACTGAACATCGAGTTCACGCCCGCTGGGTAAGCTGGACTGGCCGGCGGAATCAACTCGATCTCCAAAGGGGGCACACGTGCGCAACATCATCGCGGCGTCGGCCGTTGCTTGCGGATTGATCACGGCCGCAATATCTCTCGCCGGTCAGACATCGGCGGCTTGCAATGCGGCCGACTGTGTGCCCAATGTCGCTCGTAACGCCGTCGATGGCGCGCCCTGTGCGCCTCGACCCTCTTTCGTTTTTGGCTTCGACCCGGACCTCAGAACCCTCATCTGCGCCGCGCAGGGCGTGTGGGTACGGGTCGGGCCCTTGGTCGGTGAGCGCGAGGTGGCGCTGCCCTGCGATAGGCCGGGTGATACGGCGCAGCAGCCCTTGGCCGGCAACGATTTACAGCCGCTGCGTACCCCGGGTGTCCCGCTGAGGTGTGCGGATGTAAATGGCGCCTTGCGGTGGGTGAATTTCTAGGTGTCCCCACGCACCCAGCGGCTGGCGCCCTCATAGGCCACGCACGTCAAGAACAGGCCGTCCGGCGCCTGCGCCACCTCGCCGTCGAAGGCTGGACACGGGTCATTCTCGTTCTTGACTCCGTGCATTTCGGGAGAGCGGAACCACCGCGGCTCGTATCGCCTGGGCGACCCGCAGAACACCAGCCGTCCCCACGACGTCACGCCGAACGAGTAGTAGGTGGGGTTGTCGCAATATGACCCCAGCACGATGTTCGGCAGGATGCCCGGCGTGCAACTGGGGTAATTGCAGTCGGTCGGGTCATCATCGGCGGCGGCGGGCGGCGCTACGGCTACAGATCCGGCGGCGAGCAAGGCAGCAAGCACTGCGACGGTGGATCGCACCGCGTCATTCTCACATACCGCGGGAACGAAATTCTCCCTTTCGGAGAGGATTACTACCAGCCACGATAAGCTTGCGCGTTATGCACGCAGTTCAGGTAACCGCCAGTTCGCTAACGGCAATCGCCGTGGTCGGAAGTCTAGGCACGGCAACGCCGGCATACGCCTCGAATTACGGAGTTGAGCTCAACGGGACCTACCGGGTCATGTCGAACGGGGACTGGGCCAAGACCAACGAGGTCTTCATCGACGAGAAGACGGTGGTTCAGACCTGGACCATGACCTCGAGCTGCACAAGCCCGCAGGTATGCACCGGCGAGGTGAAAAGCGACCAAGGCTGGACCGCACCACTCAACCTTGGCGGAGCGGAGGGACCGGGCTCGCTTGGCGATTTCTGGGTAGTTGACCACGTCGTGGACAACTGGGAGCCATGTCCCGACGGCACCGCGGCCCCCGGCGCCCAGAAGTTCATGTTTTGGGGCGTTGACGAACTCACAGGTCAACGGAACATGAAGATGGTGAACCTCCTGACAGGCAGAGACACGACCAAGGCTCCGAGCGGCGCATGCGGCATCAACAAGCCGCTCGTCATCGACCTGCCCGTGCGATTGGACAAGCTGTCGTAACGGTCGCAGCCCGCGTCAGATCGGCAGCAGATCCTTCCACGACTTCGGTTCCGCTCCGCGAACGGGATTCGTCAGCTGCTGCACCTGACCGTCGGGCGTGACATAACGGCCCGTGCGTGGGTCATAGGTCGAGATGGCGACTGACGGTCCGCCGGCCCCCCCAGAATCCCTGCCTGCGAAGGCACTCGGTGCCGCGGGCACTGCTCCGCCCTCCGTTGGCGGCGCCTCCACCGGCCCGGGAGCCGGGCCCTGCGGCATTGGCGGGACGTCGCCCGCTGCCGGTGCGAGCGGAGCCTCGACGGGCGGAATGGGTTGCCCATTAAGCGAATTGCCCGCCGGTGGCGGCGCCGACGGCGACGGCGGTGCCATAGCTGCCAGCGGATCCGGCGGCGTTCCCCCGGGTACGGCACCCGGGGGCAGGGGCGTGCCCTCTATCGGCGCGAAGATCCGATCGTTGAAGTCCACGCGATCATCGGGCGGGACGCCCTGCGCTATGAGATTCGGGTCCAACGGGTACGGTCCCAGCGAGTGTTGGCGCATGGCCAACGGCTGATACCCGTTGGGATCGTCGCAGAGTTCGACTGTGGGCGCGCGTTTTCCGGGGTGTCCCATGCAGGGATAGTTGCGGGCGCCGCGCACCGCGATCGGGGAGTCCTGCGGCAGTTTGCAGTACAACCCATCCGGTGTGTCGATGGTGGTGGTGTCCGCGGGGTTACGCCACTGCGACGGCGGCAGGAAGCCAACGGTGCACGATGGCGGATCACTGATGGTGAACGCGAAGTCGCCCGCCGCCGGGAGTCCCGTTGGGTTGTTCTTTGGAAGTCCGAATGACTGCTGGGCCGCGACGACCGCGGGCAGCATAACCAGGAGTTGTTCCAGCGACGGGTTGTAGGTGACGAGGACCTGACCGAGCGTGGTGAGGTTCGCCAGCAACACCGGCAGTGTCGGCTTTATCTGAGTGAGAAGCCCCGAAACCTCCTGCGCGAAGCCGGGCCCCTGTTGCAGGATCGCACGCACCTGCGGGTCGTTCTGAGCGACCTGCTGGCTCACACCCGCCAAACTGCGCGCCCACGTCCGAATCGCATCAGTGGTCTCGGCCTGCGAATCCAGAAGCGGCCCAGTGTCGTCGATCAGCGTTCGCGACTGGTCGGATACGTCGTTCAGGTAATTGGTGATGCTGGACGACGAGTCGAGCAGGGATTGGAAGTCTTCCCCTGCCCCGTTGAAAGCCTTGAACGACTCGTCGAGCAAGTCGCTGATCCTGTCTTTCGGAATGCTGTTCACGAGCGCGCTGACTTGATCCAGCATCGGACCGACCTGCTGCGGGATCGTCGTGTTATCCATGGCGATTACCGAGCCATCCCGCAAATACGGGCCGGAGTCGGTGCGCGGACGTAGATCGACGTACTGCTCACCGACAGCCGAAACGCTAAGGACTTCGGCCTTCAAATCCGCGGGAATCTTCGGCGACGTGTCTAACGTCAGTGTCGCGTCCGCGCCCGTCTCGGTGAGCTTCACCTCCGTCACCTTGCCGACCTGCACGCCCCGGTAGGTCACGTTGGAAAAGCGATACAGGCCGCCGGTGGCCGGCAGTTGCAACGTCACGTTGATGCGGCCGATACCGAGCAAGGTGGGCACCTGCATGTAGGTGAAGATCATCACCGCCACGCCGACGATGGCCGCGATGGTGAAGATGATCAGCTGATTTCGAACGAAGCGGGTCAGCATCAGCCACCGCCTCCCGGTGTCGGTGGGACCGCAGGCACTTCAGGGCCGGGCGGCGTCGGCGCAGCCCCTCCGTAAGGCCCCGCGAAGATTTGTGACGCGGTGCTCACCGGAGCCGCGTTCGCCGGTGGCACAACCGGGACAAGCGCCTCGGTCACGGGCGGCATCGGCCCGCTTGGCGCTGGCAGCGATTCCGGCGCCACCGCGTCGGGTGGTGGCGGCTGGACACCCACGCCGAGCGGGTTGAATGAGTACTGCGCGGACCAGGGGTCGCCCGGTGCCGGAATGAGTTTTGCGTACTCGTCGCCCCAGCGAGTGCCGAGGAAGAGCGTCCGCTTCAGTCGCGGATAGGTGAGGTCGAAGATGGCGAACAGGTTGATGTAGTCACCGCGGGTGAACCGGTCGGCGGCGGCGGGACCGTATGGGAAGGCGGTGGCGAACGTCAGCCCAGGCACGAGGTCGGGTCCGACATCAGCGAGTGCCTTGAGCGCAGGCTCGAGGTTCTTAAGGTCCGTCACGAGATCGTTGCCCGCGTCGTTGACCAGCTGGGTGGCGGTGTCGCTGAACGTGCCGAGCCTCTGCAGCGCGGTCGTCAGACGGGGCCGCTCCTTGATCAACACATCCAATGCAGGCGGAATGTCCTTGAGCGCGCGGTCGATCACGTCGCGTTGTCCCGCGAACGTCCTTGCAACTCGCCTCAGTTGTTGGATGGAAGCGATGATGTTGTCCCGTTGTTCGTCAACGACTCCAACGAAGTTGTCGAGGCGGGTAAGCAGCTCGCGGATCTGGGGTTCACGTCCGGACAACGCGGCGCTGAAGTTATGGATGATGTCACCGATCTGTCCCAGCCCGCCCGCGTTGACGACCGTCGACAGAGACGACAGCGTCTGTTCGGTGGTGGGATACGTCGACGACTGGTTCAAGCCGATGGTGGCTCCGGGTTGCAGTCGGCCGCTTGGCTTTTCACCGAGCGGCGGGTTGAGCGCCAGGTGCATGGATCCCAGCAGGCTGGTCTGCCCAACGGTGGCTACCGCATTGGCAGGCACCACAACGTCGGGCTTGACGGAGATCTCCACGTCGGCGTGCCAGGCGTCGACTGTCATCTTGCCGACGCTGCCGACGACGACGTCGTTGATCATGACCGGCGAATTCGACTCCAGCGTCGCAACATTCGGGACCTCGACGTGGTAGGTGACCGCATCGGGCCCCCTTCCCACCGCGCCGGGCAGCGGCAGCGAGTTCAGCCCTTGGAAGGAGCAGCCGGTCAGCGCCAGCGCAAGGCACGAGCCGACGACAGTCAATCGCTTCACACAGCTACCACGGATCATGATGGCGCCCCCGCTTCCGCAGGCAACGGTGGACCGGGTGGTGGCGGTGGTGGGGCGGCCGGTGCCGCGGTCTGTGGGAGCAACATGCCGTCAACGGTCTGCGACTGCGACGGTCCCGGGATGATAGTGGGCGGCCCGGGTATCGGCGCGCCCGGGAACAACGCCGGCGACGGGATGGCAGGGACTTCGCCCTGCCCATACAGACCCGGCGGTCCTGGTGGCGGTCCCCAGCCCGGGCCCGGGGGCGGCACAACATCGCCCATGCCGGTGTACGCCGACACCGTTGGCTGCGGTTCGAGTCCGTCGCCGGGCCCTGCGCCTCCGGGTGCCAGCTTCGGATCGGTGTAGAGGGTCCATTGCGGGCCGACCGCGGGACGCAGGTACAGGTTGGTTGGTAGCGGCAGGTTGTTGAAGTTGAGCAGACGCAAGGCCGGACCGAGATATTGCGCGCAGAGTTTCGCCGTTTCGGGGGCGGTGGTGTTCTCGATGGCTCCGATCAGGCCGCAGAAGAACCACACCGGGTTCGAGAAGTTGGCGAGCGAAAAGGCTCCGGTCACGGCACCGGCAGGTGGGTAGTAGATGTTCTCGAAGTTGGCGATTGCGTTCGGCGAGATATGAAGGACGTTCTCGAGAGACATGCGGTTGTCGACCAAGTTTTGGGTGACGCTCGCAAGACTGCGAATCTGCTCGGAAGTCTGGTTCCGACTGCCCGCCACGAACCGCTGCACCTCGCCGAGCGCGACTGACAGGTCGGACAACGCCGCGTCAAGATCGGACCTGTTGTCGTTCACGACGCTGGTCAAACTGGCCAGCCGGTTCTGGAACAGGACGATCTGTTCCTTGCTGTCGCGAAGCGCGGTGGCGAAGACCTGCAGGTTCTTGATGATGTCGACGATGTTGCCGCTGCCTTCGGCGAAAATCCGTGCCGCGCCAGACAGCTGAGCCAGCGTCTGCCGTAGCTTGTCGCCGTTGCCGTCCAATGCGTTCGCGGCGCTGTCGATGAACCTGGAAACGGAGGTACCCGACACTCCTGTCTTCGGCCCCAATTCCGTTGCCAGGCGCATCAACTGGGTCTTGACCTCATCCCACTCAACGGGGACCGCGGTTCGGTCGCTGGGAATGACCGCGCCGTCACCCATGGTCGGTCCGCCGCCCTTCCGGTAGGCCGGCGTGAGTTGGAGGTAGCGCGCAGCAACCAGATTTTGGGCAACGATCACGGCCTTGGCGTCGGCCGGAACGGGCACGTCGCGATCCACTTTGAGGATCATCTTCGTCTGGGTGCCCTCGGGCGTGATCGAGTCGACCGTGCCGACTTTCACGCCCGACACCCGCACTTCGTCGCCGGGGTAAATCGACGTGGCCGTCGGGAAATACGCGGTGATGGTGTTGGGTCCGAAGAAGACCTGGCGCACCAAGAACGCTGCGCCGGCCACGAGAAGGGCGACCAGAGCAACGGCCGCAATAGTTACAAGTCTCTTTCTGTTCATCGCGGCGGCAGGTCTCCTGGTTGGGGAATACCGTTGACGGGGAACGGAATCTCTGCCCGCGGTCCGGCATTGTCCGGCGGCTGGCCGGCGTCGACGCCGCGGCGGAATCCGAACGCGTAATCGAGGAACGGCTGCAGAATCTGTGCCGGTGAAATGTTGGGTATCAGCGCGTTGTAGTAGGCGCCGTTGGCGACGATTTCGCCCTGTGTGAGCTCGTATTTGGCCAGACCGGGCAGCGCCTTGGCAATGTTGTCGCGGTTCTTCTCCAGCATCGCGTTGACGCGATTGAGCCTCTCCAGCGTCGGCGCCAACTTCTTCTCGTTGTCGGCAACCAGACCGGTCAGTTGTCGCGACACCGCCGAGGTGTTGGCAAGCAGGCTGACGATCGCTTGACGACGCTGGTTAAGCACCGCGAGCAGATCGTTGGCATTGAGGATCAGCGTGTTGACCTGCTGGCTGCGTTCGGACAGGATCCCGGTCACATCCCCAGCGGTTTTGAGCAGCTCGGCCAGACTCTCGTTGCGATTGTTGAGCGACTGCGAAAGTCGCGACAGGCCATCGAACGTCGGGCCCAACTGCGGAGCGATCTGGTTGAGCGTCTCTGCGAGCGTGTCCAGCGACTGGTTGAGCGTGTCGGTGTTCGTTGCAGCGGTATTCGCGGTGAGGTCACTGACTGCATCCGTCAAGGAGTACGGCGACGACGTGCGCGTAACGGGAATGGTCTGACGCGAGTCAAGCGTGCCAGTGCCCGCGGAATCCAAGGCCAATACCCGCTCGCCGAGCAGCGTCCCGGTGCGGATGTGCGCGGTGGTTTCCGAGCCGAGTGCGTACTTGCTGTTGATGGTGAACCCGACGAGCGCGTCGCCGTTATCGAGTTCGATCGACGAGACCATGCCGACGTTGATTCCCGACACCGTGACGTCGTTGCCGACGGCGAGGCCGCCCGCCTCGGAGAACAGCGCCTGGTATCTGATGGCGGTGGCGTATTGCAACAACCGTTCCGGCTGCAAGCCCACGGCGATGACGAGGATGATCAGGATCACGCCGATGACGCCTGCCCTGATGAGGTTGGATCCGCGGTATCTCAGCATTAGTTTTCCGCACACCTCCCCGTATCTTGTTTGATCCACGGGAATTGCACGGTACGGCCCTCAAGGTCGCTGGCGCGGAACGCAATCCCGCAGATGTAGTAGGGGAAGAAGGCACCGTAGGAGCCGACTCGTGCGAGTTTGCGATAGAGCTCGGGCGCGCGCTGAAGGGTGGCGTCAAGGCGGTCCTTGTCCCCATCGAGCAATGGGGCGAGCCTGTTCAACTGGTCGATCGTCCCGGCCAATGGCGACCGCGCCCGACCGAGCAGGTCGGCCAGCGATGCGGTTCCGTTGTCGAGCGACGTAATGGCCTCACCGATGGGGTCGCGGTCCGCGGACAGCCCCTTGATCAGCTGATCGAGGCGGTCGATCGCGCCGGAGAAGTCGTCGCCGTCCTTCGACACGGTGTCGAGGGTGTTCTTGAGGTCCTCGATCAACTGCTCGATCACCTGGTTGTTGTCCGCGAGAGAGTTCGTGAACGACGACGTCTTCGAGAACAGCGAATCCAGGGTTCCCCCTTGGCCCTGCAGGATCTGGACCAGCGACGCGGTAAGTGCGTTGACGTCTTGCGGATTCAGGCCCGGGATAACGGGTTTCAGGCCACCAAGGAGTAGATCGAGATCCAGGGCGGGCGCCGTGCGGTCCTCAGGGATCTGTGCGCCAACGGGGAGGATCTTCGTCGATCCCGGGGCATCGACGAGTTCGAGATAGCGGTCGCCCACCAGGTTG
>JAVRPG010000347.1:0-2698 GCA_032162325.1 Mycobacterium sp.
CGAGCGGCGGCGACGCGACCCAATGGCCCTTGGAGCCACAGGCCAGCGTGGCGCCCGACGCGGTCAGGCCGAAGTTGTACCGCGTGTTCTGAGTACAGGCATCGCCGAGGACGGCGCCGCGCTCGACGTACGTGACACACGCCGCGCCGTCACACGTCCCGGGAGACGCCGACACGCTTGCCGCCGACACCATCGGTGCCGCGATCAATCCACAACCCAATGCCACTGCAGCCATGAGCCTCATGGCCTTAGCGTAGGTTGCCCGTCGCCGTTTGCGTCCACAATCGGCGCAGTCGGCGCCGCAGGCGTAGGGTCTGCCACCATGAAGTCGCTCGCTGCCGCGCTGCTCATGGGCCTATTCTCGGTCATTGCGTGGGCGCCACCTGCCAACGCCGACGTGGTGGCCTACCTCGTCAATGTGCATGTGCGGCCGGGCTACAACTTCCCGAACGCCGATGCCGCCATCGGCTACGGCAACAGCATCTGCGATCGCGTCGCCGCGAAGATGAGCTACGCGCAGCTGGTCGACCAGGTCAAGGCCGACTTCAACACGGCCGACTACTACCAGGGCGCCTATCTGATCAACCAGGCCGTCAACGAGCTGTGCCCCGCGCAGATCTGGCAGCTGCGGCAGTCGGCGGCCGGCTACACGTTGCCTGCCTGACGACACGTCCTTTCACGACAACGGCGGCGCCCTGCAGGGCCGCCGCCGTCGCGTTGAACTCGAAGTACCTGACTATGGGCAGGTGACCTGAATCTCGAACGGCTTGTTCACCGGCTGCATGGGATTGGCCATGTCGATACCGGTCGCGGTGCCCGAGATCTTGTAGGTGTTGCCGTCCTTCTCGGCCTTGGCATAGTCCTGGCCGGCGCCGGTGTGATAACCGAGCGACACGCCGTTGACGTTGCCGAGGCCGACCGACTGCACCGTAGCGCCGTCGGAGCTGAGGACCGCAGCGATGCCGGTCGCGGCCTCGCCGATGGCGATGTTCATGTTTCCGCCCATCGCACTGCAGACGACGGTGCCCCCGACGTTCTGATCTTGGCCATCGATCGTGACCTTGGTGCCGCCCCCACTGGGTGCTGCTGTGGCGCTCGCAGTCCCCGCTCCGGTGGTTGCCCCCGCCGAAGTGGTCGGACTTTGGGACTTCTTCTCGTCCGATGAACAGCCGGACAGACCGGCGATGACAATCGCCGCGCCGCCTACGGCGACGACAAACCCACGCTTCACCAGTGTTCTCCCTTGTGTTGTCGTGACCCGTCAAGATCGGCGGATCATCTCGGCCAGTATGGTTCGCCGCCCACGCGCCGATATGCGAATGGGCGAAAATTTGCCTGTGCACCAACTGCTCTGGCTGGGGTCCAACGAACGGGCCGACGATCAAGGCGCATTCGCGCGCTGCGATCACTTGGCACAGCGGTATGTTCGCCACTATGCGGACATCCGCACGGCCGATGGACATTTCAGCGATCTGCTGCCGGGTCTGATCCCGACGACCCCTGACGACCCCGCATCGGAGGCCAACCGCGCCGCATGGAAGGTGTTGTGCGACAGCGCAACCCCGATGCTGGTTGCCTTCAGTGACGGCGATCCCATCACCGGCGCGATGGCCGGCATCTTCGCCAGCCAGATGCGCGGCGCACAGGACATCGACCATCCGGTCATCGCGAACGCTGGGCATTTCTTGCAGGAGGACGCGGGTGAAGAACTCGCCGAGGCCATTGTTCGATTTTTGCGACAGCCGGGTCAGCCCTTTTGCCGTTTCAGCAGGACACTTTGATGGCGAACGTGCCGGAGGTGCGGAAGCTGGGGTTGGCGGTATTGAAGCCGTCGGCGGTTCCGCTGATGTCGTAGGTCCGGCCCGTCATCGTGACCTTCGCTTTGCCGCCGAGGCCCGCGTTGTAGCTGCCGGTGAAGCCACCGACGTTGTTGATGCCGACGGCTTCGGTCGTGAGCTCGTCTTTGTTGGAGATCAGCGCCGAGACCCCCGATGTCTGATCACCGGTGGTGATGGTGGTCAGCGAGCCGGCCGGGGTGCACTGCACCGCCTCGGTGGTGCCGGTGTTCTGACCGTTGACGGTCACCTGCGCGGTGCCTGCGACGAGCGTGCCCGGAGCCGGCTTGTAGTCCGGCGGACCCGAGGAACACCCGGCGACGGTCAGCAATGCCGCGGCGGCGACGGCCCATCGAGTTCTCACAGTGCAGAATCTACGACGTGCGCGAGCCCTTCTTCAGCGTTGACGCCGAATTGCCCGGACGGTTCGGCCGCGCCGGCGTCATCCGCACTCCGCACGGCGACATCCACACGCCCGCATTCATCGCCGTCGGCACCCAAGCCACGGTCAAGGCAGTCCTGCCTGAAACCATGAAAGAGCTTGGCGCGCAGGCTGTTCTGGCGAACGCCTATCATCTGTACCTGCAGCCAGGCCCCGACATCGTCGAGGAGGCAGGCGGGCTCGGCGCGTTCATGAACTGGCCGGGGCCGACCTTCACCGACAGCGGCGGGTTTCAGGTGCTCTCCCTGGGTGCCGGCTTCAAGAAGGTACTGGCGATGGACACTCGACGGGTGCAGGCCGACGACGTCATCGCCGAGGGCAAGGAGCGGCTGGCCCATGTCGACGACGACGGGGTCACATTCCGCTCGCATCTCGACGGCTCCACCCACCGCTTCACCCCCGAGGTGTCGATCGGGATCCA
>JAVRPG010000348.1:0-4063 GCA_032162325.1 Mycobacterium sp.
CGGGTGCGGAGATCGGCGGCGCGTTCGGCGGCGAGAAGCAGACCGGCGGAGGGCGCGAGTCGGGTTCGGATGCATGGAGGACCTACATGCGCCGGGCCACCAACACCGTCAACTACTCCTCCGAGCTACCGCTGGCGCAGGGCGTGCACTTCGGGTAACCGCGGCAGGCGTTTTGATGCCGCATAAGCGGGTCACTCCACGGCCATGCAACACAGCAATTCGCGTGTATTTGCAGTGGTCGGCGCCCCGGCGTTGTCCGTGCTGATCCTGGGATTGCTGGCGCTTCGCGTGATCCCCGGCCGATCTAAGGACGTCGCGATCCTGCGAGAAGCCCGGCACCAGTAACGTCAAAGCCATGCTCGGTTTGCCCGACACGGTGCGCGCGTGCCTGTTCGACCTCGACGGGGTGCTGACCGACACCGCGAGTGTCCACAAGAAGGCCTGGAAGGCCATGTTCGACTCGTACCTACGAGACCGGGCCGAGCGAACGGGAGAGCCGTTCGTCGCCTTCGACATCGAGGCGGACTATCTGACCTACATCGACGGCAAGAAACGCGAGGACGGCGTGCGGTCGTTCCTGGCCGCCCGCGGGATCACACTGCCAGAAGGTGACCTGGACGACGACCCGTCCGCCGAGACGGTGCACGGGTTGGGCAATCGCAAGAACGTACTGTTCCACCAGACCATCCAGCAGGACGGGGTCAAAGTGTTCGAGGGTTCGCGGCGCTACCTCGAGGCGGTGATCGCCGCGGGTCTGGCGGTCGCCGTCGTGTCGTCGAGCTCCAACACCCGCGAGGTGCTCGAGGTCACCGGGCTCGACAAATTCGTCCAGCAGCGGGTCGACGGCGTGACGATGCGGCAGGAAAACATCGCGGGCAAGCCGGCACCTGACTCGTTCCTGCGCGCAGCGGAGTTGCTCGGTGTGAAACCTGCGGAAGGGGCTGTTTTCGAAGACGCGCTGGCCGGTGTCGAGGCAGGCCGGCGCGGGCATTTCGGCTTCGTGGTCGGTGTCGATCGCGTCGGTCAGGCAGAAGCGTTGCGCCGCAAGGGCGCCGACATCGTCGTGAGTGACCTGGCGGAATTGCTGCCGAAACAATGATCACCGAACCCGCCTTCCCCGTCGAGCCATGGCAGGTGCGCGAGACGAAGCTGGATCTCAATCTGCTCGCCCAATCCGAATCGGTGTTCGCGTTGTCCAACGGCCATATCGGGCTTCGCGGCAACCTCGACGAGGGCGAGCCGTTCGGGCTGCCCGGTACCTACCTCAACTCGTTTTATGAGACGCGGCCGCTGCCGTATGCCGAAGCGGGATACGGCTATCCAGAGGCCGGTCAGTCGATCGTCGATGTCACGAACGGCAAGATTCTGCGCCTGCTCGTCGACGACGAACCGTTCGATGTCCGATACGGGGAACTCCACGCGCATGAACGAGTGCTGGACATGCGCGCGGGCACGCTGACCCGCCACGCGTACTGGACGTCCCCGGCCGGCCAGCAGGTGACGGTGCGCTCGACGCGACTGGTGTCGCTGGCGCACCGCAGTGTGGCGGCCATCGAGTACGTGGTGGAGGCGGTCGGCGAATTCGCCCGTGTCACTGTGCAATCCGAGCTTGTCGCGAACGAGGACCAGCCACAGCCGTCCGCCGACCCAAGGGTCGCCGCAGCGTTGCTGAACCCGTTGGAGGCCGTACAGCACGACGCGGGCAACCAGGGAGCGCTGCTGGTGCACCGGACCCGAGGCAGCGGCTTGATGATGGCCGCGGCGATGGAACATCAGATCGAGGTGCCGGGCCGGGTCGAGGTGAGCACCAATGCCGGTGAGGACTGGGCGCGTACGACCGTCATCTGCGGGTTGCGGCCCGGGCAGAAGCTGCGCATCGTGAAGTTTCTCGCCTATGGATGGTCGAGCCTGCGATCGCGGCCCGCATTGCGCGATCAAGTGCTGGGCGCGGTAGCGGGTGCCCAGTACAGCGGGTGGGATGGTCTGCTCAAGTCACAGCGCGACTATCTGGACGACTTCTGGGATTCTGCGGATGTCGAGGTGGAGGGCGACGCCGATTGCCAGCAGGCTGTGCGGTTCGGTCTGTTCCACGTGTTGCAGGCCAGTGCGCGCGCCGAACGCCGCGCGATCCCGGGAAAGGGCCTGACCGGAACCGGTTATGACGGTCACACCTTTTGGGACACCGAAGGATTCGTTCTTCCCGTGCTCACCTACACCGCGCCGTATGCCGCGGCCGATACGCTGCGCTGGCGGGCCTCGACGCTGGATCTGGCGCGCGAACGCGCGGCCGAGCTGGACCTTGCGGGCGCCGCGTTTCCGTGGCGAACAATCCGAGGGCAGGAGTGCTCAGCGTATTGGCCTGCGGGTACGGCGGCCTGGCACATCAACGCCGATATCGCCATGGCCTTCGAGCGGTATCGCGTTGTGACCGGCGATGATTCGCTGGAGGCCGACTGCGGTCTGACGGTGCTGGTGGAAACCGCGCGGCTGTGGATGTCGTTGGGCCATCACGACCGGCACGGGGTCTGGCATCTCGACGGCGTCACCGGCCCAGACGAGTACACCGCCGTCGTACGCGACAACGTGTTCACCAATCTTATGGCGGCACACAACCTCCGTACCGCCGCGGAAGCCTGCCGTCGGCATCCCGACGCGGCATACGGGATGGGAGTCAGTTCTGAAGAAACCGCGGCCTGGTGCGATGCCGCCGGCGCAGCGCGCATCCCCTACGACGACGAACTCGGCGTACATCAACAGTGCGAGGGCTTCACCAGTCTGCGGGAGTGGAACTTCACGGAGAACACGAAGTATCCGTTGCTGTTGTACGAGGCGTACGTGCGGCTCTACCCGTCACAGGTGATCAAGCAGGCCGATCTCGAGCTGGCAATGCACTGGCGCAGCCAGGCGTTCACGCCCGAGGAGAAGGCCCATAACGTCGACTACTACGAGCCCCGTACCACGCGGGTCTCGTCGCTTTCCGCCTGCACGCAGGCAGTGATGTGTGCCGAGGTGGGCCATCTGGAACTGGCCCACGACTACCTCTACGAGGCCGCGCTTATCGATCTGCGCGACCTGCAGCACAACACACGCGACGGGCTGCACATGGCATCACTGGCCGGAGCGTGGACGGCACTGGTCGCCGGTTTCGGCGGCCTTCGAGACGACGAGGGCGAGCTTGTGCTCGATCCCCAGTTGCCGGATGGCATAACGCGGTTGCGGTTTCGGCTGCGCTGGAGGGGTTTTCGGCTGACCGTCGACGTCAACCACGACGAGGTCAGTTATGCGCTGCGCGACGGGCCGGGCACCGTGATGACTATTCGTCATGCCGGCGAGAGGCTCGACCTGCACACCGACTCGCCGACGACGGTGGCTGTGCGGCGCCACGAGCCGCTGTTGCCATCGCCGTCACAACCGCCCGGGCGCGCGCCGATTCGCCGGTCGAGTTTGTGACGGGCGGCGTCGGCGTAAGCGGTCGCTACCACGGCCATCGCGCCCAACCTCCGGCGCTGTTGTACATGTGTTAACTACGATGGGGGCATGGCTGAGTCCAGACGTCGGCTGTCCCCCGACGATCGTCGTAACGAACTGCTGGCGTTGGGTGCCGAGGTGTTCGGCCAGCGCCCGTACGACGAGGTACGCATCGACGAGATCGCCGAGCGTGCCGGGGTGTCGCGGGCGTTGATGTACCACTACTTCCCGGATAAGCGGACGTTCTTCGCGGCGGTGGTGCGCGCCGAGGGCGATCGGCTCTTCGAGGCCACCGGCACCCCGCCGGACTCAGGACAGAGCCTGTTCGACCAGGTGCGCGAGGGCGTGCTGGCGTATGTGCGCTACGACGAGGAGCATCCGCACGGCGCGTGGGCCGCCTATATCGGCATGGGCAGCTCCGATCCGGTGTTGCGCGGCATCGAGGACAACGACAACGACCGGCAGGCCAACCGGATCATCGGCCGCATCATGGAGGCGGTCGGTGGTGAGCTGGATTCCAAGGTCGAACGCGACCTGCGGGTCACCATCTACGGCTGGCTGGCGTTCACGTTCGAGATGTGCAGGCAGCGCCTGA
>JAVRPG010000349.1:0-4343 GCA_032162325.1 Mycobacterium sp.
GGCGTGCGGTGGTTGGCAGTTACCGCTGCACTAGACATCATCGTCCCGGGCCCGCGGTCGGTGCCCGCCCACGCCGACGTGGAGACCATCACGGTCGATGACATCGGCCATCTCGGCATGCTCATAAGTCGGCGGGTTGTCGGTTACATAGTCGCCGCCTTGCCCGCACACGGGTCGCCCGTGGCGGCCGAGCCGCATATGCGTCGGTTGCCAACGGCCGCCGGACAAGCCGCAACGGCGTCTTAACCGAGCGCGTGCACCTGGTAGGTAACGTCGTGGACGGTTTTCTGGTCGGCCATCGTCCTGCCAATCCCTTCGTGTGGCGGAGCGTTGCCATCCCGCCGTGACAAGCGCGCTGCCACGACTCTCGTGGCCCGCCGTAAATGTCCGTGGCTACATCGACAGGCCGCTGAGATTGTTCCGCCGCACATCGACGGGCGACCGCGTCGAACGCGACGCTAGGAGCGTGACAACGGGGGAGGCCCGCCGCGGCGGCCATACCGAATTGGCCCCTCGAGAGGCGGCGGACAGACTGGCCATCCGCGAACTGGTCGACGCCTATGCGTACTGTGCCGATCGACGCGACGCCACTGGTCAGATGGGCCTGTTCACCAACGATGCGGACTTTCTCGTATACATGGACAGCCGAAATCCGGTGCCCACACAACGACTTCGGGGGCGAGATGCGCTCGCACCGGTATTCGACGAACTGAACGTCTACGAAGCCACCATGCATTTCAACGGTCAAAGCACCACGGTGCTCGGGGGCGATCACGCCTCGGGGGTGACGTACTGCTTGGCTCACCACGTCAAGGTCGATGGCGCGGAGCGCACCCTGATGATCGCGGCGATCCGCTACCTCGACACGTTTGTCAAACATGACGGCACCTGGTTTTTTAGCCAACGCAAACTCATGGTCGATTGGACCGAAACCCGCACGCTTGCAACCAGTTGAAACGGTCCGTCTTCCTTTCTTCCGGTATCTAGCGACACCGTTGTGGCTGAGATGTTGTTCTCTCACACATCGGCTCACCGGGTTTCCCGGTCAAGAATCGGATCAACGAATTCCGGTATTAGCGATCGGGACCTCACCATGCTCACAACGGATGAAACCACCTCCCCGGGTCGCGCGCGGGGCGTAAAGCAATCGGCTCGAATGGCCCTCGTGGTCGGCGCACTCGGTGTCGTGTTCGGGGATATCGGCACCAGCCCGATCTACACCGTCCAGACGATCTTCAACCCCGACGATCCCCACCCCGTGCCGATGACCACGGACAACATCTACGGCGTCGTCTCGCTGATCTTCTGGACGGTGATGATCATCGTGACGCTGACCTACGTCACGCTGGTGATGCGCGCCGACAACGACGGCGAGGGCGGCATCATGGCGCTCGTCGCGCTCGTGCGCCGGTGGGGTGCGCGCAGCGGTCGCACCGCGGTGGTGCTTGCGACGCTGGGCGTCTTCGGTGCCGCGTTGTTCTCCGGTGACAGCATGATCACGCCGGCGATCTCGGTGCTGTCCGCGGTAGAGGGCTTGAAGGTTATCAATCCAGGGCTGCAGGGCTGGGTCGTCCCGATCACCGCCATCATCTTCGTTGCGCTATTCGCGGTGCAGCGCCGCGGAACCGGTGCCGTGGGAGGTCTCTTCGGGCCGGTGATGATCGGCTGGTTTGTCGCAATCGGGGCCTGCGGTGTGAACGGCATCGTCGACCATCCGCAGATACTGGCGGCGCTTTCCCCGGTGTACGCGGTGAAGTTCATGGTGGGGAACTTCGGGACGGCGTTCTTCTCGTTGGCCGGGGTGGTGCTTGCGGTCACCGGCGCGGAGGCGCTCTACGCCGACATGGGCCACTTCGGCCGCAAGGCGATCACCCGCGCTTGGCTGTTCGTGGTTCTGCCGGCGCTGGCCCTCAACTACCTCGGGCAGGGTGCGTTGTTGATTGCCGACAAGGCCACTCTGAGCGCACCGTTCTTTCTGCTCACCCCGGGCTGGGGGCGATTGCCCATGGTGCTGCTGGCCACCGCCGCGACGGTCATCGCGTCGCAGGCAGTGATCACGGGAGCTTTTTCGTTGGCGTCGCAGGCCGTCGAGCTCGGCTACCTCCCGCGGCTACGGGTGGTGCACACGTCGGCGTCGACCTACGGTCAGGTCTACATGCCATGGATCAACTGCATGCTGATGGTGGCGGTCCTGATCCTGGTGTTCGCGTTCCGCAGCTCGGCGGCACTGGCTTATGCCTACGGGATGGCGGTGACGGGAACGATCACCATCACGACACTGCTGTTCCTCTACATCGCACGGAAGAGATGGCGGGCGCCGCTGTGGCTGATCGTCATTGGCGGCGGTGCACTGTTGGGTTTTGATCTGTTGTTTGTGGGCGCGAACCTGACGAAGCTCGTCCACGGCGCGTGGCTACCGCTGTTGATCGCCGTAATGGTGTTCATCATCATGACGACCTGGCAGCGTGGTAGCACGATCGTCACCCGCGAACGTGACATCGCAGAGGGGCCGCTGCAGGGATTCGTCGATCAATTGTCAAGGCGCCGTGGGCTACTGCGTGTCCCTGGCACGGCGGTTTTTCTCAACCGCGGCAACAAGACCGCGCCGTTGGCACTGCGCGCAAACGTCGAACACAACCACGTTCTTCACGAGCACGTGGTGATCATGACGATCGATACGTTGCCAATCCCGCGGGTCGCAGACTCCGAGCGCATCGAGATCGACCCGCTCGCCCACCCTCACGATGGAATCATCCACGTGACCGCACGTTTCGGGTACATGGAAACGCCTGACGTCCGCCGCGCGTTACGGGTGCTCGAGCCGACGAAAAGCGAGGGATTGATCGCGATCGATGACGCTTCGTATTTCTTGTCGAAGATCGAACTGACGAAGGGCGGGGACTCCTCCATGCCTGCGTGGCGTAAGAATCTCTTCATCGCCACGTCCCGGCTGAGCACCGACGGCGCCGAGTCCTTCTGCCTGCCCAGAGACCGGACCCTGATCATGGGCTCGCGGATCGAGGTTTGACCGACTGCAACAACACGGTGGACCTCCGCCGGCGCAGGGGCGATGTCACGCCGGACAACCCTCGCCGCCGATCGCAGTCTCCATCGTCGAACTCATCATGGTGGGGACGGCGACGTGCGCGAGTGTGGTTGGCAGCGAACGCATTACCGCTACGCGCGCCGTCCAACGTATCGCGGCGTCGGAGGCGGCCGATCCTTCGACACCAACCACTGCGGTAAGCGACTTGAACGACGTACCGTCCACATTTCAACCACACTCGCGGCTACCAATTAAGTCCATCCTGACGCCGGCGCGCGCGGCCGTCGCTGTGGTCTGACACAACGTGGCCGTGCGGGCGGTGTAGCGGCGAACACGATTGGCTAATTCGGGATTCATTGACGGGACATTTTTCGTCATCAGATTCATGGCCGAAACAACGTGTATTTCACATCCACAGACCCGGTTGATCGTCTCACCCGCGGCGCTCCGCACATCGCCGGCACCGCGGTGGCGTTCCCACCAAACCGGTACAACCAGGCAGACGTGGCACGCGAGCTCACCACGTTCGCCGATCAGGGGTTCATGCGCTTCGCCCGAACGACTGGAGTCGACCACCGCAGTCTTGCGCTACCGCTGTCGCGGTACCCGAAACTGACTGGCTTCACCGAAGCGAACACCGCCTACATCGAGGTTGCCGTCGACATCGGGGAGCGGGCCGTACTGTCGGCGCTCGACGCGGCGGGCATCGCACCCGACGAGGTCGACATCATCGTGACGGTCTCCAGCACTGGTGCGGCGGTGCCGACCATCGACGCGCGGCTGGCACCGGCAATCGGACTGCGGCCCGACGTCAAGCGTGTCCCGTTGTTCGGCCTCGGGTGTCTGGCCGGTACCGCCGGGATGGCGCGCGTGAACGACTATCTGCGGGCCTTCCCGGGGCACGTGGCGGTGCTGCTGTCGGTCGAACTGTGCTCGCTAACACTGCAGCGGGATGACACCTCGATCCCCATGCTCATCGGGGTAAGCCTGTTCGGCGACGGCGCGGCCGCAGTGGTCGCCACCGGGGCCGACCGCGCTCCGGTGGGCCCCAGCGCACATCGAGGTCCTCGCATCCTGGCGTCGCGTAGCCTGCTGCTTCCGGCAACCGCCGACATGATGGGGTGGGACGTCAGCTCCAACGGGCTCGGGCTCGTGCTGTCCAAGGACGTCCCGAAAATGGTCGATGACTACCTGGGCGAAGAGGTCAACCGATTCCTTGCCGATTACGGTTTATCCACCGCGGACATCTCGACGTGGATCTGCCATCCCGGTGGTCCCAAGGTGCTCGATTCGATCG
>JAVRPG010000350.1:0-18777 GCA_032162325.1 Mycobacterium sp.
CTCCAGGACCGCGGCGTGAAGATCGGCATTGCGACGAGCGTGCGCAAAGCACAGTGGGAGCCAGCGGAAGTGTTTCCGCGGTCCAACAACCCACTGTTGGTCCTCACCGCATTGCAGCGTCGTCAGCTTGAGATATTCGCCTGCGACTGAAACCCGAGTTTTATCAAGCTAATGCGCACCACCCGGCGACGCCGCGATAATTGGTCGGGTGAACGAGGACTCCGCTGGGCTTGCGAAGGAGCGGTTCGGTGAAGTGCTGCCCTTTACGACGCTTGGCCGGGCTGGCGACGATGACGACCTGCGTGAACGTCGCGTGATTGCAGTGCTGCGGCAGTCTGTTGGCATTGATGCAGTGCGGCCTGTGGTGCGTCCCGCAATCGGTGGCGTGGTGATGCTGGATGCGGCGATCGGGACGACGTCGACGCAGCGGCTCTGTCTGCAGCAGCAAGACGGCGACACTCTCATTCTGCGGACCTGGCTAGCAGAGTTGAAGCCCCAAGCCAAAGCCCTGTACCGAACCGGCAGGGCGCAGAGACTCATCAAATTGCTGTCAGAACCTCGCGCGGTCTGGCATGCCCGGGCGAACGTGCACCTTGCATTTCGCAATGCTGCCGGGCCGTCACGGCTTTATCCGCATTGTCGGCTGGAGGCCACCGAATACATAAAACGCTGGTCGGGCGACGATTTCGCGTGGGTCGGCGCACATCCTCGCCAGGAGCTGCGATCGAGCCTGTGGCCCTGGCTTCGGAGCCACCAGTACGCCGGACCCGAGGATGACGAGCAAGTCGATGCGTTCCTCGACCGTCTCGGTCGCCGCGATGTCCATCTGCGTCCCAGCCTTGAAGTAACGCGATTCTGGCCGTGGGCCAAGGCGGTCGAACTTGATGAGCGCGGTGCCCTTGCCGGCGATGTGCGATCTGCGGTCACTGCGTTGCTTACGGCGCTTAGTGAGCCGATGCCTCCGGCGAGTGTGGTGACGCCCGAAAACAACTGATGGGATTGACGCTTTTGCTTACCTCGGCGCCGCGAGCGGCCCATTTGTGCACGGACCCGTTGGCGATGCTCCCCGAGACGTTAGCCAACTGGTTGGTCAGCGCGTCGATGCCGTCGAGCGCGTCGAAGAGGGACCTCAATGCGATGGTGCAGCGCCGACCGGGGTTGGCATTGACCGTACGCCCGTCGTCCGGAATCGACTGCGGTACGTGCTGGAGGAGACGCCGAGGGCGCGGCGGAACGTGCGTCGCATCGTGTCCGCAGAGCCGAAGCCGGCTCGTCGCGCAACGGCTTCCTGGCTGTTGTCTCCCGTGGCGAGCAGGACCTTGGCTGCCTCCAGTCACGCCCGCGCGACGTTGCTGTGAGTCTGAGCGCGTTCCCCGCAGCGACCCGGCTCCGACTATGCGCAGGTGAGGCGTAGGGCGGGGACATGTCGTAGCCGCGTGGGACGATCGTGGCGTGAAGGGTTACGACATCATCGGCGATGTGCACGGCTGCGCGACCGCCCTCGAGGATTTGCTGATCGACCTCGGATACCGGCCGAACGACTGGACCGGCGCCTACTGGCATCCCGACCGCCGCGCGGTGTTCGTAGGTGACCTTGTCGACCGCGGCCCGGATCAGCTGCGAGTGCTCAAACTCGTCAAGCTCATGGTCGACGGCGGCAGCGCGCACATCGTGATGGGCAACCACGAGTTCAACGCAATCGCCTACGCCACGGAAGATCCGCGCTCCGCGGGCACCTACCTGCGAAAACGCAGCGAGAAGAACACCGCGCAGCATCGGGCGTTCCTGGATCAGCTCGGCGACGCCGAGCGGGCCTATTACATCGAGTGGTTCAAGACGCTGCCGCTGTGGCTGGACCTCGGCGGCTTGCGCGTCGTGCACGCGTGCTGGCATCTGCCGTCGATGGAAGTCGTTGAGCGTGAATTGGGTTCGACACGATTCAACTCCGCCGATCAGTTCGTCCGGGCGTCGACGAAGGGGAACTCGCTTCATGACGCCGTCGAAGTGCTGCTGAAGGGGCCCGAGATCGACCTGACCAAGCACGGCCAGCCGCCGTTTAGAGATTGGGGTGGTCACCTGCGCGACGAGGCACGGGTGCGCTGGTGGGATAACGGAGCCGCGTCGCTGCGTGAGATCGCCGAATTGGGCGGCGATTACACCACCGAGGACGGCCGGCCGTATCCGGTGCTGCCGGAAACGGAGGTGCCCGCGGACAGTCGGTCCTTCGTTTACACCGATGACGTGCCGGTATTCTACGGCCACTACTGGCGCGAGGGGTCGCCGAAGCACCTGCTGGATTGGACGACGCGCACCGCGTGCGTGGATTTCAGTGCGGTGCGCGACGGCACCCTGGTGGCCTACCGCTGGTGGGGCGAACGCGAGATTCGTGTCGAGCACTACGTGCCACCCATCGGAGATGTTGCAGCACAGCAGGTTTCAGAGTGATATCAGATGTGGACGGCGGCGACGGCGGAGGAACGATCTGCTGATACCAGCGGCCGCGGGAGGGATCGGAGTGGATGTTGATGGACATGCCGTCTGCTCCGGTCAGATGGGGGTGAAAAGAAAATGAGTCATCGTTTCGCGGTGTTTCCAGCTGGTGCGGTCAACTCGGTCGAAGAGGCGAACGACTTGGTCTGTGCGATGTGCGCCGGAAGTGTGGGGGAGCCGCCCTCCGCCGTCCGGGAGTTGGTGGATGCGCTGCCCGACAGCGGGCAGTTGCTTTGCATGGTCGAGCGGTCCGCGGACTCTCGCGGCGTGATCATCGCAACGGAGCAGCCGGAGGACGGCCTGCTGCGTCATCTGCTCCTGGAGACCATGGATCGCGGCCTCGCCGTCTACGACTTAGAACTGTTCCGCCTCTACGATCCCCGCGGGCGCGTCGACGTCGACGTAGAGCTGCCCGGCGATGTCACGCTGCCCTACCTCACACCGGCACTGCTGCGGGACCTCGCCCTGCGGCCAACCTGGCCGCTTCCGGAACAGCCCTATTTCACCGTCGCACGGGGCGAGCACGAGCACGTCCAGACCTATCGCAATGGGGACGGGACATATGCACTCGAGTACCGCGACGGCGGTCCCGACGCCCACTTCGAGTACCGCACAGCCGACATCGGGCTGGTGGCAGATGTCATGTGGGGGTGGGTAACTCGAGACTCACGCTGGCGCACCGCCGTTGCATGGACTCGGCTGGAGATTGAAGACCCGGACGACCAGGATTCGTGGCGGCCGAACAGCGGGACGTTCTATGTCGACGAGAACTTGGATCGGGAGCTGAGTTTCGATGACACCGACGGCGAACCGTTCCTGGCCTACCATGCCGGCAACCCGGACAACGAGAAGGACGCCGAGGGCCGGCTCATTTCAATCGGCTGGGTACTGCATGTATCAGACGAGGAGCAGATGGCGACCGGCGTGCTGGACTTCGACAACGTTGACGAAGCGGTGGCCAAAGCCAAGGACTACCTGGGCGCGCCCACCCAAAACGCGCCGCGCCACGTCAGCCTTCGCAACGAGCACAGAGACGACGGCAGTTGGCTCAACCTCGACGCCAGCCTCGGTGACGACGGCTCGCTTCGCATCAGCGAGCAGGACCTTGGCCCGGTGACTCGGATGATCAGTCCGGACGGCGAGTACGAGTACTTCTACACCGTCGCCGCCGAGGACGTGCCCGCTTTGGTCGTGGCGCTCGGCGGACAACCGGGTACGGACGTCATCGACCTGTTGGTACAGCACTATTGCGGCGACGCCTCCTACCAACTAGAACGAGATATTCGGTCCAGCGGAGTCGAATACCGCTTCACGAACTACTCCTGAGATTCGGCGGGGGGTGAGGGCTGGCCGCGGCTCACGCCACGGAAAACAGCTGTTGCATCACAATCACGCTCGCAACACGCTGCAGACCGCCTTCCACCGCGATGCGTTGATCGTCCGGGCATTCGAGCAGCTGATCGAGCGCCGTTGAGACTTTCTTCATGTCGTAGATCGGCTGGTCCTTCGCGGCTTGCGATGCGAACGTATCCCGGTAGAAGGTGAGCATCGGGTCGTTCTTGTTGCGTGTCGGAGGCGTGGTGAACGGGTGCTTCTGGCGGTCATACACCTCGGGTATCAACACGTCCTTCGCCGCTTCGCGAAGGACGTGTTTTTCCCGGATGCCTTTCACTTTCATGTTCACCGGCACGCGAGCTGAGACCTCGGCGACATGGTGGTCCAGGAACGGCACGCGCCCTTCGATGGAGTGAGCCATCTCCATCCGATCGGCGAGATAGTTCAGAATGAAATTCGGCAATACCGTCTTGGCATTGACATAGAGCATCTGATTCAGGCGATCGCGGCCAGCGACGCGTTGCGCGAGCGGCAAGCGATCCAGCGCGGACACCAGCGGCTGAAACTCCCGAACGGATGCCGGGAGATCATCGCGAAACAGCGGCGCCACGATATTGGTCGGTGCCGCAGCGAAGTTGAGCGTCGCCGGCAGCCAGCCGAGCCTGCGCTCCACGGCCCGCATCTCCGGGCTGTCGACCTGTTCCGGCATCAACAACGCGCGAGTCGCCGCATTGGCGCCGAGCATCTCATCGAAGAGCGCCGATTTCTCACCCGCACTCAACGCTGCGTTGTCATTCAGTGCGTCGACCCGGAAGTACGCATAGCCTCCCAGCATTTCGTCGGCGCCTTCGCCGGTGAACACCACCTTGATGCCCGCGGCGCTCACGGCACGGCTGAGGAGGTACTTGGCGACGCCGTGGCCGTTGAACATCTGCGTTTCGGCATGCCAGATCGCGTCCGCGAATGAGTCGGCGATCTCCCGCCCAGTGATTGGAATTGGGTGATACGTCGCGCCGACGTGCCTAGCCTGAGCTTCAGCGATGCTCGCTTCGTCATAGAGCGGGTTCTCAAATGTCAGCGTAAACGCGCGGATCGGCCGTTCCATCTCCTGCTGCGCGAGCCCGAGGACGGCGCACGAGTCGATGCCACCACTGAGATACGAAGCGACCTCGACATCGGCGACCAGACTCTGCCGCACGGCATCGCGCAGAGCCTCGCGGAATTCGTCGACGACCTCGGCGTCGCTACGCGTGTCCGCCCGCATCTGCTCGGCAGTCGGGATCTCCCAATCCCAATACGGATAGATGCGAACATCGCCATCTCTGGCGATCGCATAGCACCCCGGCGGCACGGTACTGATCCCGGCGAATTCGGTTTTCTCGTGAGATCTGCCAATACCTCCGATAGCGCCCTCGAGGTCCCACGCGGCTGGCACACCCAGCGCCAACAGTGCTTTGATCTCCGATGCAAAGAACACGTCGCCGTTCACCGCTGCGTAGTAGAGCGGCTTGACCCCGAAGCGGTCGCGGATGGCAATCATCTCCCGTTGGCGTTCGTCGGCAATGACCATCGCGAACTCACCTCGCAGGAGAGTCGCGGCCTGCATGCGGCGCTCCCGATAGAGGTGCACCGCGATTTCGCTATCGCTCTCGGTGGAGAAGCGATAGCCGCTCGCTCGCAGACGCTCGCGCAGCTCGCGGTAACCGTAAAATTCGCCGTTCACCACCACATGCACCGCGCCATCCGGGCTGGTCATGGGCTGACTGCCGTTTCTCAAACCGATGATCGACAAACGCGTGTGTCCGAGCGTCCACCGCCCGTCACGCGACGTCCAGGTCCCGGTGCCGTCCGGTCCGCGATGCTCCAAGAGCTTGAGCGCGGCATCGCACCGGTCACTGGAAAGGCCGCGACGTGTCATCGCAGCGAATATCCCGCACATCCTTGTGCCCTCCGACATCCCCCTGGTCTCGCGCGCCGACCTGGGAGCGCGGCACGCAGATCCACGATGACGCCACCGGACTGGCAGCGCTGCGTTTTGAAGCTAACGCCGGGGTTTTGCTAACGATTCCACCCGTCGGCGGACTGACCTCGGAGAGAGTCGCAGTTCGAGGTGCCGTCGTCTGACTAAAACAACGACAGCTGTCGCGTGTTCTCGTCGCCGAACTTCTGGGGAATCGGCCGCTGGCGCACCCGCACGCGCCACCAGAACCACCGTCCGAGCAACGCGGCGGTGGGCGGTGTCATGAACGATCGGACGGTGCCGGTGTTGATGCCGGAATGGATCTCTTCCTTGAACCGGGAGACCAGCAGCAGGTTGTAGTCCGACCCCACAGCCAGCAGCAGGATGACGGCCAAAGGCAATATCACCCAACACAACTCGACGCCCATGAGGTGCTGCCACGAATGAAGCCAGTCGGTCCTACTTGAGGCGATGCATTGTGATCTGCCAGTGTCGTTACCCGGCGCGCAGCGCCTTCGCGACCGGTCGGCCTGCGTCGGTCAGACCCAGCCATATCGAGTAGTCCCACGATGTCGGCTCGGCGTAGTGGCCGACGAAGCGCTCACGCAGACGGTCCATGGCCACGTCGATCGGCTCCCACGCGGGGAATTTCCCGTCCGGCCCGGGCAACTCGCCGATCTGCATAAGGCCGTCGTTGAGCAATGAACGGATGGTCCTGAGAACCAGGTCCTGGCGCTCACTATCGGTGTCGGCGAGCTGAAAGTGCGAGATGATTTGCAGGGCTTCCGCCAGTGAGACCCAATCAGACAATCCGCTGATCAGTAGCTCTATGCGCAAGCGTTCATAGGCGTTTCGGTCGCGCTGCGTGTCATGTGTCATCGAGTCGTCCTCTGTCATTCGTTCAAGCCTCCGGGACATCTGGTTTGCCGTCACCAATCACCGGCAGGTCGGGGCCAGTAGCGTCGGGTCCGGGAGGCTCGACGAGGTAGGGCAGCGATCCGTCCGGAAGCACGCCGCCGCCCAGTGGGAGTCCACCCAGAGGGCCGCCGCGAACCGGTGGCGCTTTGGGTTCCGCCGACGGCTCGACGACCGCCGGTGGGACCGCGCCCGGTGCGGCACCACGACCTGGCGCTGCCTCGATTGACGGCCGCGGCGCCGCTGGAATCTCAGGGATGCCACCCGTGCCCGGGTTGATGTGGACTTTCCAGTGATCGCCGCCGTTCAAATTAATGTCAAGCGCAGGAGCCTTGGTTGAGCCCGCCGAGGAACGCTGGCCGACGCCACTGCCGTCCGGGAGGTTCTTCCACACGCCTTTGGAGGGATCGCCGTAGCGGCTCGGGTCTTCAATCCCGTTCTGCTCCATCCACTTCCAGAGCCTTTGCAGATCCTCCGGCGAACGGATCTCCCTGATCCACGGGCGGTCGCCCTGCGGCAGCTTTTCGAGCACGCTGCGAATGTCCGCGGCAGAGGGGCCGCCCCCTCGACTGACCGGATCGTCGGGCAGGCCCGGGTCGGGGATCGGCGACTGTTTCGGGCCGAAGAAGTCGACGAGCTGGACCCCGTTCCGTTCCGGGTTTCCGGTTGCGGGCGTGCCGGGGCGGTCGTGTTCGTCGAAAGTGATGTTGTCGAGGTGCCCGATCGCGTGAGTGGCCCTCTTGCCCGCATGTTGGTCAGTGTCGACGAGCGCGGTTGCGCGCCAACGGATGTCCTCGGCCAACGACTCAGCTTGGGCTTGCCGTTGCGCCTGTTGCGCTGGGAGGCCACCGGTTTCGCGGCTGGTGACCGTGCAATCGTCGCCGACATCGAATCCGGCATCTCGGGCCTTGGTGACGGATTCGCGTAAGCGGTCCTGCGCTGCGGTCACATCGGAGGCGGCGTGGCGCGCAGATTTCGCGCCGTCGTGCAGGTCATCGGCGGCGTTGCCGACAATCACGCTGTCCCAGTAGGTGCGCTCGTCTGTCGCGTCGTAGGCCTGACCTTCCCAGCCGCTGGCGCGAATCCGCTGATGAATCTCGTTGAAGGCGCCTTTCCAGCGGTCAGCGAGGCCGTCCCAGTAGTCCGCCCCGGCGGTCAGATGCGTGGTGGACCACGACAGCAGCTCCGATAGGGGCGGCAGCCGGTTCGTCATCTACACCGCTTGCTGGCCCAGCGCGGCTGCCGAGTGGTGATCCTGCTCGTGGTACGAGACCGTGGCTGTGGAAACCTTGGTGGCGGTGGCTTGCAGCCGGGCTGCCATCGCCGTCGCCGCGGCCTGGACGGCGGTGTGCCCGGCAGTCATCGCTGCCGCGCTGGGTTGCGACGGCGAACCCGACGCCGGAGGAGCACCGGCATCTACCTGTGCGGCAAGTGCACTGCAGCCGGCCGCTGCGGACTGTAGTGCGTCGCTCACCCGAAGCAGCTTCATGCAATGTGAGTCTAAGTGCTCTAACGATCGGCAATGAACACTAACGGCAGATCCTTGAACCGCGAGACCAGCCGACACGGCTGGTGCCGAGGAAAAGTGTCAGCCGATGCTGTCGGTGGTCCACGCTTAGATGCGCTCATGAACGTGGAGCCTGTAGTACTTATATTGGTTCTGATATAAGATGGGAATCGACTTAAAGCCCATCAGATGGCTTGGTACAACTCGCGACGACATCCGCGAGCAACGGCGGGCCATCCGGAATGAGTTTGGTCAGCAACTGTTTCGGGTGCAGATGGGACTGATGCCCAACAACTACAAACCCATGAGCACAGTCGGACCGGGTGCGTACGAGATGCGAGTCAAGGACGCCGATGGCATTGCTCGGCTGATGTACGTGGCCAAGTTCCACGACACGATTTGCGTCCTTCACGTGTTCACAAAGAAGTCGCAGAAAACAACGAAGACCGATATCGATATCGCCAAGAAGCGTTACCTGGAGGCAAGAGATGGCTGACAGCGTGTTCTACGACCTCGCTGACACTCCAGAGGAGGCGGCAAACCTCACCGCGCGCGGCATGCTCATGATCGCGATCGAGCAGCGGATCAGGGAGGAGGGTTGGACGCAGACAGAAGCTGCCGCACGTCTGCATCTCACCCAGCCGCGAGTCTCCGACCTTCTAAATGGAAAGATCAACAAGTTCAGCCTCGACGCGCTCGTCAACATGCTCCCAACCGTCGGACTGGCAATCGATGTCCGACAAATCGAGCGTTCGCCCTCGAGGTCGGCGAAGAAAGGCAGAAGCGTCGCCGCAGACCGTTCAACCGAGGCGACGGCGCACACGCGCAAATCACTCAGCGCGCACTGACATGCACTCCGCTCCGGCCTGCCGCAGCGCAGTGCTGATCCGCGTGCTCCCCGTGGCGACGTTGCTCATCGGATTGTCCGCCGTCGGAAACGGTTGGGCGGGTGCGGATCCCAATGCGCTCTGGACGATCGTCCACGATCAATGTTCTCCGCACGAGGAGCAAGACGGCGATCCCGCGCCGTGTGCGTTGGTCGACGCGGAGGATGGATACGCGCTCCTCAAGGATCTAGTCGGGGAGCGGCAATTCCTGCTCATCCCCACGTTGCAGATCACCGGCATCGAGAGCCCGATTTTGCTGGATCCTAGGGTGAAGGACTACTTCGCCGACGCATGGCGCGCCCGCTACTTGATCGAGGAGCGGGCGGGACGGTCGCTGCGGCGAATGTCCGCCTGCGACAGAATTGAACGGATGCCTCCGGCCTCTTCGGGCGATATTGGCCGCCAGTTTGTTTGGTCTTTCATGGGATGAACGCCGTCCCAATCTTGATCATCCCGTCGCTATCCACGAGTTCTCGAACTGTCACATTCTCGCCGGACACGTTGATCACCGTTTCTAGCCTGGGAGTCATCACGGGGATGTCCATATTGCTGGACGCGCTATCTGTCTGGCCACGTCTCTGCGGATTCGTCGGCGTTCAATTGTGACTTCCAAATGGCCAGCTTGCCTCCTGCTGTGCTGACGACGAGCGCACCGTCCGGGCCCGAAACGCTCCATGCTTCATAGGCTGGGTCAGGCTCGACCGTTAGACGTGCGCCGCCCTCGAAAATCACATGCAGTGCCCCCGTTGCGTCGGCCGTAGCCTCTTCGATCGTGTGGCCGACCAGTTGACGCAACGGCTGGAGGGCAGCGTCGGGCTCTTCTTCGGGTGACAGCGAGAAGCTGTCCCCATGGACGTCCAACCTGAACGGCGATTCGATCACGATGAAGTAGACATCATGAAAGTTGCATTCTGACGGTGAGTTCGATCAGCACAGATTGCAGACTCTGTCCGCGTAGTCCTAGATCCATCACGGCCAGCCTTTCGGTATCGGAAACGAACCGTCGGGGTTACGAGGTATGTGTGTCTCAGCGCGTGTGCCAGGCTTGCCATCGAGGTTGATCGGCTGATTATGTTCGTTCGTGAACCCTACATACCCGTTGGGGTACTGTGGGTTTGCGCCAGGCTCCATGATTCGTATCGAGCCGTTGCGCGACTGCAACAGCTCGGCGTATCCGTCCGCGCCATCACGGTGGCTCGAGATCATCCACTGAGTTCGAAGCGCGGCTGTGCTCCGGAGATCCGAACTGCACCCCAATCACCCTCCGCGACGAAGGCGTCGCCGTCCACCGTGAGGATGTCGATGTTCCCAAGATCCTCCTCACCGGACGCGTCGGTGTAGTGACTGCTATTCCGCCTGAGCCAAACGACGCGGGTGACATCGGGGAAAACCAGACTTCCGTTCGCGTAGCAGTAGTGCTCGCCAGGGCGGGGTGAGTGATATGCGGAGTGCTCCGGCGTCAGCACTGCGTCGAGGTGAAAGACGAGCTGCTCCGAAGACTCCGAAATGCCGAGAACGTAGCTGTCCTCAAGAAAGACACCGGCCAAGCCGGGAAACTTCTTGTAGTCGATCATCGATTCACCAATCCCACACAATCGGCGTGTGATTGCCTTCGCTTCGCCTCGTCACAGCGTTTCCGTTCGGATCGATTCGTTATCCGGTCGGATCCCGTAGCTCAACATGGGGCGCCTCGCTTCCCGGGGTTCGGGGGCTACCCTCCTTGATCGTCATTCGCACGATACCGTTCTCATCAACGTATTTCGGTGGTCCGCCAGGTGTTTGAGTCTTGGTCCACCCTTGTGAATTGGCGTATTCCTCCAGTTCGCTAGCCTTTGGCGTTCGCCCCTTGAACAAGTCGCTGAGGTTTCGAACCGGTGGCGCTGGTCCCTTCGGCTTCCCCTTGCGCGCCATATTGATGATTCGCTGCAGCTTCGCGCGCAGCCCTGCGATGTCCCGAGCTTTCTTGACGCCGCTGGCGATGTTCTTCGAGATCTTCCACGCACCAACGGCTTCGGAGATGATGCGCGCGAATTTGGTGATCGACTGGGCCGCCTTGGCTGTCCCCGCGACGGCGCCGGCACCGAAGGAGACGAACGACGCGGCGATGCCGATCGCCGCAGTGACCGCGAGTTCGATCGCCAGATCCTGCAGGATGCCCTCGAGTTGCGTACGTAGATCGTCGAGCGCGGACTTGTAGTCTTTGCACGACTGCGACAGCTCGGCGCATCCGTCCGTTACGGATGTCGTCGCGTCGCGCAGTTCCTCCAGGTCCCGCACGACGTACTCGACCTCGGGGGAGTGCGTATACCGGAAGGTGCGGGCGTCGACCTCCAGCCCCTCCGCGATCGTCTTCGTCTGGTAGACGGTCGCCAGGCGGTCCCACGCGTCCGCTGCCTTCGACACCTTGTCGGTGTCACCGTCGGGTACTGGCACGCCTACCTGCTGCATCAACCCAATGGCGTCCACAAGACCCCGGCCCGGACCGCCCGCCGACGGCGGTGCCGACAAGACACAGGCCGTACTCGCGGGCTCCGGCGGCATGGCCGGCGCGGGACCTGGTTGCCGGGCGTGGCGTTGTGTGTTCGGCTACTGCGTGGTTGTATCCGGCCTGGATCACTACGCCGCCGTAGTTCTCCAACGCCTTGGTCAGATCGTTGACCGCGCCCAACACTTCCTTGACCCGCTCGTCGTACGAGGTCGCCCACGCCTTGCCCGCATCGTCGGTGCCGGCCATGGACCCGGTTCCGCCGAGGATGTTGACGTTCACGTTGAACGCGTCGTAGAGCTTGCCGGCCTTCTCGAACAGGCCCTTGCCGACGGCGTAGAACGTCTCGGAGTCGACGTCCTGGATGGTCACGACAGCATTTCCACGTTGAGCCGCGCAGCGTCGGTGTAGTGCTGATGCGCGTTGTCGGCGGCTGCTCGAAGCTGCGCGAGCGCCTCCCGCATCTGAGCTGCGCCGGTCATCCACTCGTCGTGCTGTGCGCGATGCGCTGCCGCGGCGTTGCCCGCCCACGTGTCGTGCAAGGTGGCGATCTGTCCGTCGACCCGAGCCGCGATGGCCTCTGCTCGTTGTTCGAAGGACTGCAGGCGGTCGACGAACGCCAGCAATTCTTCGAGTTCGAGCCGATAGCGCATCAAATCCCCAGGTCAATCGGTGTCGAGCGGAGGGCTGCGGCCGTCGACGGCTCGGTCGGCCATTAGGTATTTCAGCGATCCTTACCTCGTCCTTGCCGCTATGCGCCAGCCGGCGCGACGTCCCTGGGTCCGGTGCGGCGGACGCCGAAGTACAGCAGCGCACTCACTAGGACGAGCCCCGCGTCGAGATAGATTGCGGTGACCCTACTTCCGGTCGCGTCGCGCGGCGCGCCACTGACCACGGGGCTGGCGGTGAGTCCCTGCCTTGACGAGCGAATCATGCGCTGCCGACGACTCGGTTGCCACCGACCAGTAGCCGAAAAGCCAGATGTTCCAAAAGGATCGCGATCGCCGCGACGTAGATCAGAGCGGTGTCCTTGTCTCGCAACCGCCGGCAGGCATGGGTCGGCCTTTCGGATCCCGAGTGGGAGTCAGCGAACCACGCGATCGCAACCTAGCAATCCCAATCTGTCGTGAAAGGCGAGGCAGTCCACACGGTGCTGGCTCCGCCGTTACCGGTACTGCACGTGCGAGCAACCTCTATTAATCTTAACCGGGTATATGCGTGAGTGGTAACATTAATTATGCGGTTAGGAGCCACGTTATGGATAGCGCTGTAGTGCACCCTTCGTCTGCTGCCGCAGACGCATGGGAGGTGGCGTACAAGGAGTCCGTAGTCACGCCGGCATGGGAACAGGCGCGCCACTTGATTGCGGCGATCGGAGTGCGATACACCACCGCCGCTCTCGGATTGAAGGATGCCCGCACTGTTCGCAATTGGGTCGAGCGGCAGGCCGAACCCCGCGAGCACGATGTCGTAAGCCGACTCGCCGTATTGTTCCGGGTCGTGAGAGCTGTCGAGTCCGTGTACACCCCGGCCGTCGCTGCGGCGTTTCTCAGGTCGTCCAATCCTCAACTCGACGACGAGGCTCCATTGGTCGTGCTCGCCACCCATCCCGTCGACGAGGCCGAACAAGCGGTGCTCGCAGCGGCACGGGCGTTTCTCGAAGGATGATCCGACTGCTTCCCGTGCCGTTGCCCGATTCGGGGGCGGTTCGGGTGCATCCTGCGCCTGAGGTACTTCCGCAGTTGCGGCACAGGGTCCGGGCCGCAACAGGTTCGATGATCCGCGTGGGAGTTTCTTGATGCGGTACACCGCCGAGAACCTTCGTGGCTGCTTGGTCGAAACGATGGCGCGGTTCCGGCCCAACCCGGCCGCTGACGCACTCCTCGCCGCTGTCGAGTCCGTCGACGCGGACGACGAACCGGAATCACAAACTGCTCAAGCGGTGGAGGACTGGCTGGCCGGCCAACGTGTCGGCCAAGTGACTCTCGTGACGCCCCAGCCGCTTCTAGTGCGATCATCAGTCTGTGCCGGGTATACCGAGTCAGCCGGGATCGTTCTCGATCACCAGCGAGATCCGGTCATCAGCAGAAGCCTGGACGAGCTACTTGTGGAAGCGGAGTTCGTGATCGAGCCGGTGACCGAGCACCGCGCCCGGCTGGCTCGTCAGCCCTACGCAGACTTCGGTGGAGGCAGCGGCCATCGTGCTGGACTGAACTTCGGCGACTGTTACGGCACCAGCACCCGACACCAACTCGTGGTGTGCGGAGATCCGGACTTCATCCGCCAGGTCGGCGGTCCGGATGTCGCGCATCGACTGAACCTGCCGCCGCCCTAAGGATGTCGAGTTGGCCCCAATCGAAAGGGCCACCGTCGCTGGAGGGCACGCGACGCTCAGTGGCGAACCAAATTTTCTTGGACGCAGGCCCCGACAGTCCCAGCACCCTTGATCAGAGCGCCATGCTCGCCTCTCGGGCACCGGTGTCGTGGTTCTGGCCGTCCGCCGAGTGGTATCACAGTGGTATCATGCTGGCATGGGTATGACGCTGCGGACCAGCGAAAAGCAGACCGAGGCGCTGCGTCGGCAGGCCCTTGCTGAGGGTCGTTCGATGCAAGCTGTCGCGCTGTCGGCCATCGACGAATACATCGAGCGCCGTGCTCATCAGACCGAGGTGAACGCGGTGTTAGACAAGGTGATTGAACGCGAACGCGGAGTGCTGCGACGACTTGCTGATACGTGACCGTCTATCTTGATCTCGATGACCTGCTGTTGGTGGCAGCACGAGCCATTGACGGCAAGGTTGTGGTCAGAGACTACGGGCTACTGGAATCGGCGGTGGCGCGTCCTAAGACCACGGTGGTCGGGGCCGAGGCCTACCCCGATATCCACACCAAGGCCGCAGCACTTTTGCATTCCTTGTGCCGCAACCACGCTCTCGTCGATGGCAACAAGCGGCTGGCGTGGACCGGCTGCCAGGTGTTCCTTGGTCTCAACGGCGAGTGGGTGGAGGCCAGTGAGGACGACCGGTTCGACTTGATGATCGCCGTGGCCGCCGGGGCAATCGACAATTTGGATCAGATCGCTGAACAGCTGCGAATCTGGTGCAGCTGAAGGCGCCGAACCTCTGGCAGTCGAGTCGATTGGCGCTCGTTATCCGTCGAGCATCGCAACACCGTCGCGCCACGCGTTGACGACGTCCTCGACGCGCTGGTGCACCTGTGCTCGAGCCGATTCGCGGTCGACACCCGACATGAGCAGGGCGTCGTAGTCGGTGTCGATATGGCGGACGGAGGCGACGACGGCGAGGCGTACAGCGTCGCGGTCCAGGGCTCGCCCGGCGGCACTTCGTCCCACACGGCCGCTGCTGCGTGCCGCGGCATGAAGTGCCATCGCCTCGGCGCGGTCGACCGGACAACCCGGGAACTGCTCACGGATCGCGGCGGCGAACTCGCCGCGGAAGCGCACGTCCTGATCGGCCCGGCGGCTCTGCTCGCGTGTCCTGCGACGGGCGCGCAGATCGGCGTCGGAGAGACACTCTTGCGCCTAGTGGAGGTTTTGAGCTAGTGGTGAGCCGCTAGTTCGGGCGGCAGCGCGGTACCGGCACCTGACTGGGGCGCTACCGCATTTGCCCACCTCGGCGCGACATAGTCGCCAGATACGTTGCACGCCTATCTATTTAGCGACAATGTCGCTCGTAGGCGGGCACCTACTGCAGTGGTCTGCGGCCGTGCCGCGCTACTCCAGGCCTAGGACAGAGCGTAGGCGCTCAGCGCTCATGCGCCCGGGGATGTCGTCATCGGCCGGAAAGCTATCCAGAAGTTTGATCAGGTCCGCGCGCCGGGTGGGATCGTCCGCGGCCTGCCGCGGTGTGTGGCCGTCGAGTGCGGGGATGGGCTCATCAAGCCACCTGGCTTCGTACTCGCGGATGAACTCGTCGAGCATTTCGGCCACCTCGGGGACGGCGGGGTCGAGTGCATTTTCGCCAGCCGGCAACTGCGCTGCTAGTTCGGCGGCCTCTCGCGCGTCGCGAATCGGGCGTCGGAAGTCATCGAGTACACGCATCGTGGGGTCGAGCCGAATCAGCGTCGCCACGACGCGATCCATCCGCTCCGCGCTGTTGGTCTCGACCCGCAACGTGTCGCCGTCGCGCACCAGCACAGCCCGGACATGCGGCATGCCGCGGGTGCTGACGTGTTCGTGCCACCGCGGCGGCTCCTCGCTGTCGACCCGATCGTAGGTCTCGTCTAGTGAGGCCTCGATCCCGTCCCGATCACCGACCCGCACCGTCGCCTCACAGATCACCAGCGGTTGCCCTTCGGTGTTGGTCAATGTCGCCGGCGCGAACCGTCGACTCAACGCGGCGATCAGCTCCACCGGGCCGGGTTCGCTGTCGAGTAGGTCGATCAGCGCATCGCGCTCGTGCAGCGCGATCGGTTCTAGGCCGCCGAAGAACTGCATACTGTCGCCGGCGCTCACCACGCGTGCGCAGATCAGCTGACCGGCCTTCAGCTGGCAGCTCGCCGTCCGCTCACGCACCTCGTGCGTGTCACCATCGCGTACGTCGCGCACGGTGATGTTCTCACCGGGGTTCACCCTCTCCACTTCGAACACCGACCGGTCCACCAGCAGCCATTGCTCGGCCAGTAGCCGCTCGTCGTTGGGCAACAGTGACCCGCGTACCTCAAGGAATTCCGCGAACGCACCGCCCTCGAACAGCACGGCGTCGATCACCAGTGGGTCGCCCATTCCTGCGGTCAACGCGTCGGCGACGTCGTGCGTATGTCGGTATCGCTCATAGCCCACCTCGGCCAGCAGGTCTTGCCATCCTGCGACCTGTAGATACTGAATGGCCTTGGAATACAACCAGTTCACCCGTTCGGCAAGCGCCAGCTGCTCATGCCCCAGATGGCATTTCTTGTACTTGCGGCCGGACCCACACCAGCACGGGTCGTTGCGGCCGAGGTCGCGGCGCGGCTCGGCCCGATGCGCCTGCAACAGTTCGACCATCGGGTGGTCCGGCCCGGCGCCTGCGCGACGCAACAACCCCAACCCTCGCTCGACATCGCCGCGATCGGAAGCGATGCGGGCCAGGTCGATCAAGGGCAGCGGCCAGTCAGGATCCATCGATTCGGCCGCCAGCAGCTCCCGCTCGGCCTCCTCGATGTCGCCGATCCGCTCGAGTGCCACCGCGCGCAGCCACCTACACGCCACCCGCGCCGCCCGTGGCACTCTCGGCTCCAGCATCTCGGCGAACAAGCCCAGCGCGGCCGCACCGCCGCGGTCGGAGCCGACAGTCTCGGCCACCAGCAGCTCAGCCAGCAGCGGGTCGGCGAGTGCGGCCCCAAGCTCTCCGGCCACACCGTCAGCGCCGTCAGCAGAATTCATTGCAGGCCTTTCGTTGGCCTCGCCCGCGTCATCCGCCTCGATCAGCAGCAGGGACACCCGGTCGTGCAACTCGACGAGCGAAGTGAGCGACAGTGCGTCGTCGAGGTTGAGGCCGTGACGCTCGGCCAGGAGTTCACACCGGCGCTCGAATTGCCAACGGCTGAAATCGAATCCACTGGGCGCGAGCCACTCACCGCGGTGCGCCAGTCCGTAGTCCTCGACGATCTCGCTCAGCGGCGGCAGCGGATCGGTGAACAGTGCGGGGTCCGCGACACACGCGGCCCAGGCCGCCGCCGCGAAAAAGGCCGGTTCGTCCGCGCCGAGAGTCGCGGCCAGCCCCTCGCCCGCCGTGTGCTGCGCGATGTCGTCGACCCGCTCGAGGACGATCCCCTCTGGGGTCAACCGCAGACCGACCGTGTCGCCGTCGCCCACGCCGAGCGCTCCGAGCGTGCCGGGCTTCAGCAGCAGCGCCCCGGCCGAGTCGATCGCCTTGGCCGGTATGCCCCGCACGTCGAGCAACTCATCGTCGTAACCGGCCAGTACGATGCAGGCGGTCGACCCGTCGGCGAGCCGCTGGTATTGCTCGTGCTCGAAAAGTGTGGTGATCGGGTCCAAGTCCGGCGTCACGGTGAGCACCTCGTGTGTTGACTCATCCGCGCTGACCTGGTGGGTGAACACCCGCCCGGCCAGCACCGCCGGCAGCCACACCCATCGATCGTCTACTAACTGCCGTGCCGGACAATCCATTTCGAGTAGGTTCCACTGAATTGCGGAGTCCGGATCGTCCATGCCGCGTTCCCGACAGTGTTGCGCGATCTCGTCCTTGTGCAAGGGGCCGTGTTGGGTGAGTATCTCCGCAAGGGTCGAAATCGCATCGAGCGTCGCCGCCACGTCGACCACCCTACGCGGGCGTCGCGCATTCACTCGGAAGTTATCCACAGCCGACGGCCGCCAACCCATCCACGCCTCAACTTGTCTGACGGACGACCGACACTCGCCCCAACGACGCGAGCCGAGACCGCGTCATCGGAGAGGGGAGAGAAGTGGGGAACAGGGCGAATTTCGTCATCGTCAAGGACCAGGACTGGCAGCTCTATTACTCGCACTGGGCAGGCTGCCGCATGCTCGACGCGCTGATCGGCGGGCCGAAACTTGCGCTGCGGTACGCGGCCTCGCTGCGGCGATGCGACAAGAACGAGTGGTGCGACCCGACGTGGGCCGACGGCGGAGCGGTGGTAGATCTCGACCGTGGCCGGGTCTTGTTCTTCGGCGAGCCGCTGATGGTGGAGATGAACGAGCGGCTCGCCCTCATGGATGTGCTCGCCACGGTCTGGCCCGATTATGAGATCTGCTGGGCGTACGACGGAACCGAAGAACTGGCGGGATATGTGGGAGCCCAGGTGCGGCCGTACAGATGGGACAGGCAGCCGACGCTGAAGCTTGCCCGCGGCCGGAAACACCTGTGCCACCTCATCTCTGTGGTCGACGCCGACGGCCAGCTGCGGTTCTGGCCGCTGTGGTGGCACCTCAGCAAGGCCTGGCATGGGCCGGCATTGCTGGACAAGCTGCCCGGCCCGGGTATCCGCCGGATCAGGCTCGGCAAGATCCCCGAAGGCGGGGCTCACATCGACGTGCGTCGAAAGACGTTGGGAGCCTGGCAAACCGCCGATACAATGGGCTTCTTTCACGCTCTACCCGAGCTGTGGCCCGGGTGGCAGACCGAGGTGTGGGACGACCGCTTCGAGGAGCACGTCAGGCGATGCGACGGCGCTCTCCGCGTTCCCGAACTGGACGTGGTCGCGGGCATCGACAGCG
>JAVRPG010000351.1:0-11756 GCA_032162325.1 Mycobacterium sp.
CACGAACCGAAGTGGTCCGAGCCGTTGCGATGCATCGCTCGATCGAGCTCGTCGAGACTGCCCGCAGCATTATCGCCAGACTGCACCTTGTGCCGTTGAACAACAGATTGCTCGATGCAGCGGCTACTACGTGGCCTCCCGAGCTGCGAACCCTAGACGCAATCCATCTGGCCGCCGCGATGACCGCACCCGACCTCAGGGCCATCGTCACCTACGACGAGCGGCTGACCGAGGCCGCGGCAACAGCCGGCCTTGCGGTCGTGGCGCCGAGATAGCTCAGAGCAGGTAGCGATACGCCGGTGAACCGGGCTCGAGCGTCTCGACGTGAATGTCGGACGCCTTCATCCGCTCCAGCAGGCCTTCAAGATCGGCGGCCGACCCCAGCTCGACGCCGACCAGGGCTTCGCCAGTCTCGCGGTTGTTGCGCTTCACGTATTCGAACAGCGTGATGTCGTCGTTGGGCCCAAGCACCGTATCCAGGAACCGCCGCAGCGCTCCGGGCTCCTGCGGGAAGTCCACCAGGAAGTAGTGCTTGAGACCGAGGTGCACCAACGAGCGCTCCAGCACCTCGTTGTAGCGTGAAACATCGTTGTTGCCACCCGAAATCAGGCACACCACAGTCGATTCCGGCTCGATGCCGGCTTCCATCAAGGCCGCCACCGACAGTGCCCCTGCGGGTTCGGCGATGATGCCCTCGTTCTGGTACAGGTCGAGCATCGCGGTACACACAGCGCCCTCGTCGACCGTGGTGATCTTCACCATGTCGCCTGCGGCGGCCAGCGCCGCATAGGTCAGGGCGCCGGCCCGGTTCACTGCGGCCCCGTCGACGAACTGGTCGACGTGATCCAGCGTCACCGGTTCGCCAGCGGCCAGCGCGGCGATCATCGCGGCGGCCCCTGCCGGCTCGACGCCCAGCACGGAGGTTCCCGTCGTCCGTTCGGCCAGATACGTCGTGATGCCTGCGATGCAGCCGCCACCACCCACGGGGACGATCACCAAGTTCGGCTCGCCGTCGAGTTGCTCCAGAATCTCGGCGGCGATGGTGCCCTGACCGGCCATCGTGCGGGGATCGTCGTACGGCGGCACCAGCGTTGCGCCGGTCCGCGCGACGTCGTCGAGCGCCGCGGCCGCAGCCTCGTCGTACGTCTTGCCGATGGCGATCAGCTCGATGAAGTCGCGCCCGTGATAGCGGATGCGGTCGCGCTTTTGCTTCGGCGTCTTCGCGGGCACGTACACCCGACCGTGGATGCCCATCGACCGGCACGCCATCGCGAAGCCCTGCGCGTGGTTGCCTGCCGACGAGCACACCACCCCGGCGGCGATCTCGTCGTCGGACAGCTGCATCAGCAGGTTGTGGGCGCCGCGCAGCTTGTACGACCGGACCGCCTGCAGGTCCTCGCGCTTCAGATAGACCGTGGCACTGGTGGCCTCCGACAACCGCTCGCTGTGCTGCAGTGGGCTGCGGGCGACGACGCCGGAAATTCGCTGAGCGGCCTCATCGATGTCGGCCGCGGACAGCGGCGACCTTCGAGGGCTCTGGCTCAGTTCAGCGGACACCGGTCAATGGTGCCACCAACCTGGGGTTTTCAGTTAATCGGAGTCAAGACGAACACCGGAATCTGCCGGTCGGTCTTCGTTTGGTACTCCGCGTAGTCCGGCCACGCCTCGACCGCACGGTCCCACCAGACGGCCTTCTCGTCGCCGACAACCTCCCGTGCCTCGTAGTCCTTCGCGACCGGGCCGTCCTGCAGCTCGACCTGCGGATGGGCCTTGACGTTGTGGTACCAGACAGGGTGCTTCGGGGCCCCGCCGAGCGACGCCACGATCGCGTATTGACCGTCGTGTTCCACCCGCATCAGCGGCGTCTTGCGGATCTTGCCGGTCTTGGCGCCGATGGTGGTCAGCAGGATGAGTGGCTTGCCCTTCATATCGGTGCCCTCGGTGCTGCCGGACTCCATGATCTTGTCGGCGTGCTCGCGGACCCAGTCCGAGGGGCTTGGTTCGTATTCTCCGGTGATTGGCATGAAAGCCAGCTTAGGCCCGCTAGGAAGTGACCACCCACATCAGGTGTTTCGGTTGCCCGAAAACTCACTTGCGAGCTATCGTCAACCTATGACCGTCCGCGACGAAGTCAGCATCGCCGGTGTGGCCTGGCCGGTGTACAAGCTGCTCGCGCTTGCGATCGGTCTCTTGGTCCTCGTCATCGTCGCGCTTGCGACCAGCAGCGCAGCACCGTCGGTGCTGGCCGCCGCGGCCGCGGGCACCGTGGTGTGGCTGGCCCTGAGCCCGTTCCAGTCGACCGGCCGCTAGCTGTCCTCCAGCAGCCGCCGCAGCGCATCGAGGTCGGCGGCCACCGCCGCTTCATCGGCGTTGAACTCCTCGTCCGTCATGCCTGGCCGTCGTCGCACGGTGAACAGCACTTCGCAGCGGGGCTCACCGACGCCGCCGGGGATCACCCGCAATGGGTTGTACACCGTTTCGCCCGACGCCAGCCGCACCACATGATCGAGCACGCCGAACTCGTTCGGCGGCGCGAACTCGACCGTCACCTCACCCATCGGCGAATCGGCCACCCAACCGTCTGCGGTCTGGCGCAGGCCGCCTGCGGCCAGCCCCGCAGCCCACTGCGGCCATGTCTGCGGATCCGATGCGAACGCGTAGACCACCTCCGGGGCGGCTTCGATCCAAATGCTGACGTGTCGCGACTCCATGGCTTCATCGTGGCGCACACACTTGGCTGATGGACACCACACCCGAACCCTCACCGGTTGAGGAGTTCGTCAAACGCGCCCAACGCCTGGCCTCCGGCGCCGAACACCACATCCCGTCGTGGCTGCGGCCCGGCGACCCGGAAAGCCGACTGCCGGTGCTGTTCGCACTCGTCGCCGTGATCGGTCTGCAGCTGGCCATCCCGAAGAGCTACACCGTCGTGCCCCGATGGCCGCTAATCGCGCTCGAGTTATTGCTCCTCGCGGTGCTGACGTGGCTCAACCCGCTGCGGCTCACCAATGCCACGCGACTCGGCCGATACGCCACCTGGGTGCTGCTCGCCGCCATCACCCTCGACAACACGCTTTCGGCGGTGCTGCTGGACATCCGCATCCTGTCAGGTGAGGTCAGCAATAAGGCCGCAGTTCTGTTGGGCAGCGGCGCGGCGATCTTCGTCACCAACATCATCGTGTTCGGCATCTGGTACTGGGAATTGGACCGCGGCGGACCGTTCGCCCGGCGCGCAGGCGAACAGCCCTACCCCGACTTCATGTTCCCGCAGATGGATCCCGACACCGCCAAACTCGTCAAACCGGGATGGCGGCCGACGTTCATCGACTACCTGTATGTCAGCCTGACCAACGCGATGGCCTTCTCCCCCACAGACACCATGCCGCTGGCCCGCTGGGCGAAGGGAATGATGGCGGTGCAGAGCCTGGTGGCGGTTACCACCATCGCGCTCGTAATCGCAAGGGCGGTGAACGTTTTGGGCTGACCGTGCGACGATAGGGCATGCCCCGGTGTCGTTCGGCCACGAGTTCGTGACTCGGATCGTTCACCTACTGGCCCTGCTGGCCGTCAACGCTGTTCCGGCGGCCGGTTGGTTCGTCGAGGGATGGTCGGCCGGCACGACGCTGGTCGTCTACTGGTTCGAGACCGTCGCGGCATGCGTCTTCGTTTCGGCCCGGATCGTTGCTCATCAGCGGTGGAGTCCACGACGCGGACATGTCAGGTACCAAGCACCGAAATCCAACCGGCAGCGCTCGCAGACCTCCTTCGTCAAGGGGTTCCTCGTCACGAGTCTCGTCTTCTCTGTGGCGCATGGTCTCTTCCTCGGTGTCATCCTGTTCGTGCTTGACCACAACGGCCAGGGCGATTTGGCAGGCGTCGACTGGCGCAGTGTGAAACTCGGGAGCCTGTACGTGCTTATAGCCTCGCCATCGATTTTGTTGTGGATCTGCCCGGCCTGCGTCAGTGGTCGTTTTGGCAGATCGAGGGGACGGCGAATCGAAGCCTCGGTCGAGTCGCCGTCGTACATCTCACGCTCGTATTCGGCATGTTTGGCGCCGCCATGACCGGTGCCTCCGCGCTATTCGGAGTCTTTGTTGTCTTCAAGACGCTGTACGCGCTGAGCATGGCCCTGCCTCAGTGGGAACCGGCCACAGCACCCAATTGGCTCAGCCGCGTGATGAATCGCCTTCCCAACGTGCACCCGGGACAAAGGTTCGAGGACGTGTGGGCTAAAGACCGTGCCGACGAGGCCGAACGGCGCGAGAGAAACGAACAACCATGGACCGGCGCACGACGTTAGCCGACGACTGGGCTCGTAATCGCAAGGGCGGTGAACGTTTTGGGCTAACCGTTCAGCCCGAAAAGAAGAGTACGTTCGCGGTCATGGGGATTACAACCACCAAGCTGAAACCAATCGAGCAGACCGCATTTCTGACCGAGTACGCCAGGGCGCTGGACAGCCGTTGGCCGCGACCGATCCTCGGTGACACGCTGGCCGACGAGGTGGTCGGCAAGATCGACTATGACTTCAACGGCCTCGGTGTGCAGACGAGCGTGGTGTGCCAGGCGGCGCTGCGCGCGAAGATGCTCGACGACCGGGTGCGCGAATTCGTCGAGCGGCACCCCGACGCGGTGGTCGTCGACTTGGGCGCCGGCCTGGACAGCGGTTTCTACCGCGTCGATCCGCCGCCGTCCGTCGATTGGTACAGCGTCGACCTGCCGGGGATCACGGCGCTGCGCGACGAGGTGCTGCCGGCGAACCCACACTCGCACTCCGTGCCGGTGTCGCTGGCCGAGAAGCACTGGCCCGACGGGATTCCGGCCGACCGCCCGACGATTCTGGTCGCCGACGGGCTGTTCGCGTTCCTCACCGAGCCGGTGATCGTCGGCATCTTCCGCCGGATCACCGACCACTTCGGCTCCGGCGAACTGGCGTTCAACGACTACGGCCGCATCGGGTGGTTCAGCCGGCTCGCGATCAAGCTGTACCCGCAGAAGATGTTCAAGGATGTCGGAAGCCAGTGGGGCTACCTGGGATTCAAGGACGCGCACCATCCCGAGACGTGGAATCCGCGGATGACACTCATCGAGGAAGCCAGTCTGGCGCATGCGCCCGAGGTGGACCTCTTTCCCGGGTGGATCCGGGTGGCGACCAAGCTATCCGGCAAGAGCAAGGCCGGCGCCCGCAAGGCACGCATCCTGCTCTACCGCTTCTAGCCGCCCAGGCAGCCGGGACCCTCCGTGCCGCCGCCGCTCGATTGCAGTATTTGAATGGACATTGAGGGCGGGACACTGCGGTCGGTCAGGCGCCACTGCTTGGATTGCACAGTCCGACTTGCCGATTGGTTACAACACTCTGCGCGGCGACACATGCTACTTCATGGATATTCGTCATTATCCATGAAGTACCGGTGCTGAAGATCTCTGACTAAACGCTCCCTCGCGGTATCACCCCGCGGGTGCTGAAACGTCAATACCGTTGCGGCTGTCTCGAAGTCAGCGTCATAGTGAACAACTGTGAGTTGGTGCGCGGCGGCGAGGGTCGCTGTTAAACAGGTCCGCCATGCCGACGGCCCGATGTTGGCCCGTTGTTGCCAGTGCTCGCTGCACGCCCAGCGCGGTCTGCCAATGCTCGTCATTGGTCGGCAGAAACTCGTAGGCGGCGCGGCGGTCGGCCCACAGTTGCTCGTAATCGGCCGGCCCGCGCGCACTGTAGAGGGCTTCGGCGTCCAGCGACGCTGTTGTCGCGACTACACCGCCCTCGATCAGCGGCCTGAGGCGCCGAGAGACCTTGTGTGGCGCATCTTTGCGGCGGCGCTGGTATCGATCAGATAACGCGCGATCAGCGCCACACTTCCCCGCGCTCATCCGGGTCGGCCATGCTATTCATGCCCTGGCCGCCGGCGGGCGCGGGTTAGGGATGCGGCGTGCCATGACGGTCAATGCGTCAGCCAATTCCAGTCGGGCCGGATGGGCACCGAGGCACCTCCGACTCGGCGGTGTCGACGAGCCACCACAGTCGCGGTCGCCCGGAGGAACTTCACTGCTCGTTGACACCAACTCAGCGTCGTACCCCGGCGTGCCGCAGGGTCAAGACCGCCACACCGATATCGACGCCCGAGACAATCCGCGCCCACCACAACTCGGCCGCCTGCTTTTCAAGCGAGCATGCGTTGAATTTCCCCGCGGAACAATCAGCAAAACGGGCGCTTGCCGTGACCTGTCGGCGATACGCTGTGCATCATTCGCCGGAATGTCGCGGCCGGCCGGCGGTCAAGCAATTTTCCTCGGCAAATGAGGGGCAGCTATCCAATGACATCGTTTAAGGTCGCCTGGGTATGTGCACTGGCATTGATCGTCGGTGCTAGCGCCGCATGTGCAAGCGTAGACACCACATCATCCTTGACGGTCTATGAGGATGCGCCCACGTTGAATCCTGTCGACGTCGGCGAGCACGGGAACAGCCCCGGCGACGCCCATTACTTCTTCGCCGACTTGCGCGGCCGGCCCGACGGTGACGTGACCGGCAAGGTGTACGGGACGAAGACGGTGGTGAAGCCGCCGGACACCTCGAATCCGGATACCGAGCAGCGGGCAACGCTGATGTTCTTCGTGTTTGGGAACGCGGCGGACCAGATCGTGGTGGCGGGCGTGCCCGACTACCCGTCCAACGACCCTGTGTTCGCGGCCGACCATCCCGTCGTGCGGGCCGTCATCGGCGGGACCGGCAAATACAACGGCGCGGGTGGCCAACTCACCAGCACACGCAACGCCGACGGTACCTATAGCAGGAGTTCTCGCTGACCAAGCCCTGATATGACAAGGATTGTCCGATGCCAATCGTGGGCCACTACTTCGCCGCGGATGCGGATTCGCAAGACGAGCTGGCGCGCTTGCGGCTGCTGGAGGACGAGTGCGACCCGCACACCGGCCGATACCTCGACGCCATCGGCCTGCGCGCGGGGTGGCGCTGTCTGGAGGTCGGCGCCGGCGCAGGCGGGCTGGCGTGCTGGCTCGCCGAACGTGTCGGCCCGACCGGGACGGTGGTGGCCGCCGACATCGACCCGAGGTATCTCGGAGACCTGCGTGAAGCCAATGTCGAAGTGCGCCAATGCGATATCACCCGCGACGACTTCGAGCCCGAGTCCTACGAGCTCGTGCACAGCCGGTTTCTCCTGATGCACCTGGACGATCCCGCCGACGCCTTGCGACGCATGAGCGCGGCGTTGCGACCGGGCGGCTGGCTCGTCGCCGAAGAGCCCGACAACGACGTCGCCGGGTCGCTCGATCCCGCCCACCCTCTGTCGCAACACTTCGACTTCTGCTATCGCACGCGTGTCGAGTTCGCCTCGGCGGCGAAGATCACCGACTTGCGGTTCGGCAAGCAGCTGCCGCTCTACATGCAGGCCCTCGGGCTGAGCGAGATGGGCAATGAGGGCGTTGCGCGCGTCATCCGCGGCGGCGACCCGTTCTCACACATGTGGATCAAGACATGGCAGCGCATCGATGATGCGGTAATCGCCAGCGGCGTCCTCAGCAAGTCGGACGTGGCGCAGATGCGCCGCGCCTACGAGGACCCGACCTTCACCTACCGGGCGCAACTGACGCAGTCCGTCTGGGGTCGCAAGCCTCCTGCCTAGGCGGCCTGCCAGTCCCTGATCGCCGTGTCCTGCTTCTGGCCGAGCTCAACAACCAGGTCGGCCGGTGCCGGATCCTTTGGCGCCCCGTCGAACTCGATCGTCGTTGCCGCGTTTCCCTGGGTGAATGTCAACACGGTCACCGACTTCGAACCGTCCGGTGACATCCCCGAGACCATCGTCCCGCCGGCGCCCACCGCGGCGGGCTGTGTCTGTCCGTTGGCCACCTTGCCTGCCAGTTCCGCCCGAGACCCGTTCAACGCGGCGGTCGCAGCCGCAGCGTCGGGCAGGACCAGGACGGTGCTGGTGATCTGCCGACCACCGTCGCGGTGGTTGTAGACGGCCATGACACCGGGCTGCCCGTTCGGGTTGAAGACCGGTGGGGCGGCGTTGTACGCCAACGAATCGGTGATGAGGTTCGGATCGACCGGCAGGGTGCTGTAGTCGCCGGGCTGTGCCGCGGCAGAACCCACGCCGCCAATGGTCACACCAATCACCAGCAACGCGGTTGCGGCCGAACTGCCGACCGCCCTCGTGGAAGCGTTCATTACGACATGCTCCAATCTGAGAAGTTCGTAGATTCGGTGAGTGTCAGGTGAGTGTCAGCAGGGGTAGCAGGAAAAGCCGCGCCAGCCGTCGCGCCAGAACCAGCCTGGGCCGCAACCCATCGCGCCGGTCGTTCCGACGCAGTCGAGCATTTGCACTCCAGGCGCCTTCGGCACCGCGGGTTGTGTGTACACATTCGTGTCGTGCGAAGTCTGCGCGGCATACGCGGTCTGGGCGGTAGCCAGCGATCCTGTGATCATTGCGGCTACGGCAAGGGCCATGCCGAATTTGGGCATCAGATTCCTCCCCGATATGTATGAGAATTTATGAACCCGACGTTACGCCAATCGGCTTGGCCAGTTGACCTAATTGAAAATGATGTCAAAAAAGAAATTGGCTCGAGCTTCAAAAGTGAAATGTCCCTAACGTTAATAGCGCCGTCACGGAACTTGTGTGCGAACGAAGGGCGTCACTCCACGGGTCGCTCGTAACGGTCGCGGAACTCCTCGGCGGATACCGGCCACTGTTCGCCGTGCTCCCCCCGCACTATCCAGGCGCCCACACCCGCCGCCGCGCGACCCTCGAGCGTGTCGACTGTCTCACCGGGTCGCGCCGGCCGCGCCATCACGAAACCGGTGCTGCGCCAAGACCGCCCATCGACATACTCGTAAGTGGCGCGGAAGATGTCATCGCGGACCGACCACCGAGACCCCTCGGCGTCTTCGACCAGCCAGTCCCCGGGCCCCGCCTGCATCTCATGCCCGGAGTCCGAAGTCCAGGTCCACGGCTCGGGCCGCTGCTCGGCGGTGACGGCACCGATGCGGCGATAACGCCGCCACGACGGCACCGATCGGTACCCGAGCTCGGCCAATTGCGAAAATGTCGCCGCCAGACTGGTCAATGCCGCATGGAGGAGTTCCGGGTTCGTCTCGATCGTGTGCCAGTCGGTGAGGTTGGGATTCGTCTTGCGCTCGTCGTCGCGCTGGGCCCCGTGCCGCCAGCCGGCTTTCTTGTAATACCGGCACCAGTCCTCATGCTCGGCGCGCGCCATGGCCAGCGCCGCCGACCGGTCGAACCCCATCGCTTGCAGCTGCTCCAGCGGATCAGCGGACGGCTGCTGCGGCGCGTCACCGACACCCTGATCCAGATCGGCCCAAGAATGCCCGCCGATCTGCTCGGCGAGCCACAACGCATTGCGCACCTGGCGGCGGTTCGAGCCGCGATAGAACTCATCCAGTTCGGCCCAGGGTCGACGGGCGGGCGATGCGCCGGCGACCGCGGTTCTATATCGCTCGTGGATGAGCATCGCCGCCCGCTCCCACGCGTCGTGGGCCTGCCCGGAGGGCAGGTCCATGGTGAGCCGATATGTGCGCAGCTTCTCCAGGCCTGGCCGCTCGCCGCCTGCGCCTGCCGCCGTCGGATTCCAGACGAAGACCGGCACGTCGGGAAACCGCATCGCCAGCCGTGTCGCAATCGTCGGGTCGATCGAAGCGCCGAACATCGGGTCGGCGTCGACGAAGATCACCGCACAGGAACCGGTGTCGCTCTTCTCCCCGACCAACCGCGCCAACACCGGCATGGAAGGCGGGTCGCCGACCGCGTCGATGTAGTCACCGCCCGGTGGGAGACCAAGCCGCCGCTGCCGGTGCAGATGGTCGTCGCGGTACTCGTCAGCGGATTCCGCGACAAGCGTGACAGCCGGCAGCGTTTCGTCAGCGCGCTCGTCGCAGAAGTCATGTTCGCGCCGACGCTGTTCGAGGTCGGCGCATAACGCCAAGGTCAGCGGCGACGTGCCGCAGACAAGGACGCGGGTGACACCACGGCCGTCGGTGATCTCGTCGAGCAGCCGACGCGCGGTCACTTCGTACTTACCCACCGCATCAGCGGCCCAGCGGGTGTCGCTGCCGCCGAATTGCTGTGCGCGCCATGCAGCCGCATACCAGGGATCGTCTATGCGCACGATCAGCGGAACGCGTCGGTGCAGGCCGCGCGCAGAGCTGGTCTGCCCAATGGTGTGCAGCCGGGTGAGATTTATTGAGGCGTCGGCGTCCAGCAGATACAGGCGGTCCAATTTGTGCCATAACGGCAGGGCCTCGATCATTCGCGGCTCATCGAGGTCGGCGGCCAGGACACGCGCCCCGTCTCTTCGGGACTCCGCCACACTGGGCCGATCGGGATCTTCGGTGACAAGCACCAGCCGGCTGTTCGGTTCCAGTGTGTTCACGACCGACTTGACCATTGAACGCGAATCGTCGTCCACACCCACGACGACGGTCACCGACCGTGCTGCGCGTGCCCGAATGCGATCCACCTGTGAGCGGAACAACGCTACAGCCACGCTCGCGACCCCGAGGAAAATCACCCCCAGCGCCGACAACCGCGCCACCTCCAGCGCCACCGGGATTGGCGCGGGGCATATCTGACCGCTCAGCTCCAGCTCGGAGGTACCGCCCTTGACCAGCTGGGCGGTCCACATCAACGGCGTAATGACCATCGGGTGAGCCGCGTCATGACAATTCCAGTACGACGCCAGACCCAGCACGCAATTCATCACGGTCAGCGCCAACACGATGGTCAGCGACACGCTCCCCTTGCCGCCGGCGGTGTCGGACCGGTAACTGATCACGCACAGGGCGATGATCGCCACGGCGACGACCGCAATCGTCAAGCCCGACGCTGGTCGACCAAACCACCGCAGCCAGGCCGGCACGCTGTCTCGGGCGGCCGGGTGCACCGCGAGCACCGACAGGTATGCCGCCGTGGCGACAACGAAACCCAGCAACACCGTCCGCAGGACGCGCATTCGACTGATCCTCACTTAGCGAAGGCCCCCAGAAATGGCTTTTCGCGTTTTCGCACCCGCCGAGGTCGGTAGCCGAAATAGGCTAGGCCGGTTGCTTATGTGTTAGCTGAGGCGTGAACGTATGTCGCGTATTTTCCTGAGTCATTCCAGCCGTGACAGCCGGCAGGCGATTGCGTTGCGGCAGTGGCTGATCGCTCAGGATGCGCGGTTGGCCAACGAGATCTTCCTTGACCTGGATCCAGCTACCGGCATTCGCTCGGGCATGCGGTGGAAAGAGGCACTGCGGCAGGCAAGCACCCGATGTGAGGCGGTGATCTGCCTGCTGTCGGCGAATTGGGCGGCCTCGCCTGAGTGCAGAACCGAGTACCGGTTCGCCGAGTATCTGAACAAGCGGATCTTCAGCGCACGGATCGGCACGTTGACCGGCGAGGACCCGACGGCCGAATGGCAACAGATCGACTTGGTCGGCGACGGCGCCATCACCGAGATCGACATCGGCGATAGCGGCGCACCCGTCACGTTTCTGTCCGAAGGCCTCCACCGGTTGCGCGACGGGATCGTGGGTGCGGGTATCGGCGCCGAATCATTCGTCTGGCCCCCTCCGCACGATCCTCATCGAGCCCCGTATCGGGGATGGGAGCCGCTCGAAGAGGTCGACGCCGCAGTGTTTTTCGGCCGGGACGCCCAGATCGTGCGCGGACTCGACGCGCTGCGAGGGATGCGGAGGTCGAGGCTCGAGACGCTGTTCGTGGTGCTCGGCCCGTCGGGGA
>JAVRPG010000352.1:0-7211 GCA_032162325.1 Mycobacterium sp.
CGGCGAAGCCGTCGGTTACACCGTGCGCTTCACCGACCAGGCCAGCGACCGCACCCTGGTGAAGCTGATGACCGACGGCATCCTGCTCGCCGAAATGCAGCGCGACCGCCGCCTGCTGCGCTACGACACCCTGATTCTCGACGAGGCACACGAGCGCAGCCTCAACATCGACTTCCTGCTCGGGTATCTGCGTGAGCTCTTGCCCCGCAGGCCCGACCTGAAGGTGATCGTCACGTCGGCGACCATCGAGCCCGAGCGGTTCGCCGCACACTTCGGCGGTGCCGAAGATGGATCCAGCGGCGGTGCCGAACATGGATCCAGCGGTGGCGCGCCGATCGTGGAGGTGTCCGGGCGGACCTACCCCGTCGAAATCCGTTACCGGCCACTGGAAGTCGTGGTCGCGGCAGACGAGAACGACGACGATCCGGACGACCCCGACCACGAGATCGTCCGCACCGAGATGCGGGACCAGACAGAGGCGATCGTCGACGCCATCGCTGAACTGGAGAAGGAGCCGCCAGGCGACGTGCTGGTGTTCCTCTCGGGCGAGCGCGAAATCCGCGATACCGCAGAAGTCCTCAAGGACCTGAAGCACACCGAAGTACTGCCGCTCTACGCCCGACTGCCAACTGCGGAGCAGCAGAAGGTCTTTGCGCCACACACCGGCCGGCGCGTCGTGCTCGCCACCAACGTCGCCGAGACGTCGCTGACCGTGCCCGGCGTCCGATATGTCGTCGACCCCGGCACCGCACGGATCTCGCGCTACAGCCGCCGAACGAAGGTGCAGCGACTTCCGATCGAGCCGATCTCGCAGGCATCGGCCGCCCAGCGCGCGGGCCGCTCCGGCCGCGTCGCGCCCGGCGTGTGCATCCGCCTCTACTCCGAGGAGGACTTCACCGCGCGGCCGCGTTTCACCGACCCCGAGATTCTGCGGACGAACCTCGCCGCGGTCATCCTGCAGATGGCCGCGCTGCAACTCGGCGACATCGAAGACTTCCCGTTCCTCGACCCGCCCGACAAGCGCAGCATCCGCGACGGCGTGCTGCTGCTACAGGAACTCGGCGCCTTCGATCGCGACGGCGCGATCACCGAGCTGGGCCGTCGCCTCGCGCGGCTACCCCTCGATCCTCGGGTCGGGCGGATGATCCTGCAGGCCGACGCCGAGGGATGCGTGCGCGAAGTGCTGGTGCTCGCCGCGGCGCTGTCGATTCCCGACCCGCGGGAGCGGCCCGCCGACCGCGATGAGGCCGCACGCCAGAAGCACGCCCGTTTCGCCGACGAGCACTCGGACTTCATCTCGTATCTGAACCTGTGGCGCTACTTGCGCGAGCAGCGAAAAGAACGCTCGGGCAACGCGTTCCGGCGCATGTGTCGCGGAGAGTTCCTGCACTACCTGCGCATCCGCGAGTGGCAGGATCTCACCGGGCAGCTGCGGAGCATCGCCCGCGACATCGGCATCCATGAATCCGGCGATGCCGCCGACCCCGCGCGTATACACGCCGCGCTCACGGCGGGCCTGCTCTCGCATATCGGCCTGCGGGAAGGCGATGCCCGTGAGTTCACGGGGGCGCGTAACGCGAAGTTCGTCCTCGCGCCCGGCTCCGTTCTCACCAAGCGGCCGCCGCGCTGGGTAGTCGTGGCCGAGCTCGTCGAAACCAGCCGGCTGTACGGCAGGATCGCGGCGCGCATCGAACCGGAGGCCTTGGAACGCGTTGGCGCGCATCTCGTCCAACGCTCCTACAGCGGATCGCACTGGGATGCCCAGCGCGGAGCCGTGATGGCCTACGAGCGGGTGACGCTGTACGGCCTGCCGCTGGTGCCGCGCCGCCGCGTCAACTACGCCCAGGTCGAACCGGCGCTGGCCCGCGAGCTGTTCATCCGGCACGCGCTCGTCGAGGGCGACTGGCAGACCCGCCACCACTTCTTCCGTGACAACGCCCGGCTTCGCGAGGAACTGGAAGAGATCGAGGAGCGCGCACGCCGCCGCGACCTGATCGTCGCCGACGACGAGATCTACGCCTTCTACGATGCCCGCGTCCCTCCGGAGGTCGTCTCGGCGAGCCACTTCGACGCGTGGTGGAAGAAGCAGCGGCACCGCACGCCGGAGCTGCTGACGTTCACCCGCGACGACCTGCTGCGCGCCGAGGAGGCCGCCGCCGACCAGCCGGACACCTGGCAGGCGGGTGACCTGTCGTTGCCGGTGACCTACCGGTTCGAGCCGGGTGCCGAGGACGACGGCATCACGGTGCACGTCCCGGTCGAGGTGCTCGCGCGCCTGGGCGGCGACGAGTTCGCCTGGCATGTGCCTGCGCTGCGGGAGGAACTGGTCACCGCGCTCATCCGATCACTTCCGAAAGACCTGCGCCGCAACTTTGTTCCCGCACCCGACACCGCCCGCGCGGTGCTGGCCGACCTCGAACCGGGAACAGACCCGCTGCTGCAGTCATTGCAGCGCGCGTTGCAGCGGCGCACGGGAGTGCTCGTCCCGATCGACGCGTTCGACCTCGGCAAGCTCCCTTCGCACTTGCGGGTTACGTTCGCCGTCGAGTCCGCGGACGGCACCGAGGTGGCGCGCGGCAAGGACCTCGAGGCGCTGCAGGGGCAACTGGCCGCACCGGCCCGGCGGGCCGTCGCCGAGGCGGTCGCCGATGGGCTGGAACGTGCCGGGCTGCGCGGCTGGCCCGACGATATCGACGAACTGCCGCGCACCGTCGAGCGCGTCAGCGGCGGCCACACCGTGCGCGGCTTCCCGGCATTCGTCGACGCGGGCGGCGCGGTGGACGTCCGGGTATTCGCAACGACGGCCGAGCAGGACGCCGCGATGGGAGCCGGCGTCCGTCGTCTGCTGCGGCTGTCAGTGACGTCACCAGTCAAAACCATTGAACGCCAGCTGAATCCCCGCACCCGCCTGGTGCTCGGCGCCAATCCCGATGGCTCGTTACCCGCTCTGCTCGACGACTGCGCCGACGCCGCGGTAGCCGTGTTGGCACCGGCTCCGGTGTGGAGCCGCTCAGAGTTCGCCGTGCTGAGGCAGCGGGTGGCCGACGGGCTGGTGTCGGCCACCCTCGACATCGTCGGCAGGGTCGAGAAGGTGCTCGCCGCCGCACATGAGGTGCAGGTCGCGCTGCCCGCTGCGCCACCCCCGACGCAGGCGGAGGCGATCGTCGACATCCGCGCACAGCTCGACCGCCTCCTGCCGAGCGGCTTCGTCACCGGCACCGGCGCAACGCATCTCGGCGACCTCACCCGCTATCTCACGGCCGTCGGCAGGCGACTCGAGCGGTTGCCGCAGGGCGTCAACGCCGACCGCGAAAGGATGGCCAGCGTGCATGCCGTGCAAGCCGCGTACGACGAACTGCGGCAAGCTCTTTCACCGGCACGTGCGGCCGCCGACGATGTCCGCGACATCGCGTGGATGATCGAGGAGCTTCGCGTCAGCCTGTGGGCCCAACAGCTCGGTACCGCGCGGCCGGTCAGCGAGCAGCGGATCTACCGGGCGATCGACGCCGTCACACCCTGAGTAGGTGCTACCCGAAACGCAGCGACGGCGAATCGAGTCCAGCGATGCCGTCGTGCGCGAAGCCGCTCCAGTTGCGGCGCTCGGTTTCGGCGAGACGATCATCGACCGGGCCGCCGCCGAGCATCGGCCCACGCAGGCGCTGCACCCGTTCACGGGAGTGCCCGCGAGATCGGTTACGTGTGAACGCGTCTCAGAGATCCAGGACGAGATCGCTGCATGGTGTGGCGGTACACAGGAGGACGGCGCCGTCGGCGGGCAGTTCCAACGGGGGCTCGTTGTAGGCCGTCGTCCCCTCGATCACCGGCGTGACGCACGTGTGGCACACTCCGCTTCGGCACGAGTAGCGGGTCGGCACGTCGCACGCTTCGGCAAATTCGAGGAGCGTGTGGCAGTTGGGGGACCAGTTGACGCTGAGTCCGCTGCGGGCGAAGGTGATCCGCGGCCCCGTGCCCGGTACGCCTTCGGGAGGGTGCGGCCGCCTGGCCGGTGGCGCGCCTACCACGCCCGGGTTGATCGGCGGCAAAGCGCCGAACAGTTCGGTGTGGATGTGGGCGGGATCGAGCCCGGCTGCGGTGAGGGCCTCACGCATGGCGTCCATGAATCCGGTGGGGCCGCACAGGTATGCCGTGGCGTCGATAGGCAGGCCAAGCGCGGCGATCGACTGCTCGTCGAGACGTTTCGGTGCGACGGCGTCGTCGCCGACGGTGTAGAAGACATGCTGGCGGGCGTCCGGCAGGGATTCGAGCAGGGCCGTGACTTCGGTGGCGAACCCGTGTGTCGCGGGGCTTTGCGTGGTGTGCAGCCACCAGATCTGCCGTGGGCTCTTCACAGCGGCCAACGCGTGCGCCATCGCCGTGACCGGGGTGACACCGATGCCTGCTGACACCAGGATCACCGGGCTGCTGCCGTCGATGAGGTAGAAATCGCCTCGTGGCGCCGCGGATTCGATGACGGTCTCGGCCTTGACGTGGCTGTGCAACCACTGGCTGACCAGTCCGTGGTCCTCCCGTTTGACGCTGATGCGGTAGAACCCCCCGGCGGGATCTCCGGAAAGCGAGTAGCTGCGCATCGGCGGAGGATCGCCGGCCCCGGGGATCTTCACCGTGAGGTATTGCCCGGGCAGTGGGGTCGGAAGCGCGCTGCCGTCGTCGGCCTCCAGTCGGATCGACGTCACCGTCGGGCTCTCCCGATGGGTGGCCGTCACCCGTAACCGCCGGAACCCGCTCCATCCCGGCTCGACACCAATCGGTACTTGCCTTGGGGCGGTGGGTGTCTCGTGCGCGACGAGCATGTCGCGGAACGACTGCTGCCACCCGGGACTCAGCGCGGGCACGTCGACGATCTTGCGCAGTAGGTGCATGTCTCGATCGGGCAGGTACAGCAGCGCGTCGACGTCGGCGACGCTGAGCTCGTGGCGACCGCGTCGAGTCAACACGATGTCGCCGCCGGCCCTTACCGAACCTTCCGTGATCACCCTGAAGTAGAAACCCGGACGGTGTTGGGAGACAAGCAGGTTGGGCATCTCGGGCACACCGAGGCGCATGCCGACGCGAAAACAGGTGACGCGGGGTTGGGTGACTTCGAACTCGGCCCCGCCGATCCGGTAGCGGTCGCCGATGCACACGTCGTGATCGTCAAGGCCGCTGACGGTGAAATTCTCCCCAAACTGTCCTGGGAGCAGGTCGTCGCGGCCCAGGTAGTCCCGCCAGTAATCATACGATTCGGTCTGGTAGACCATCACGGCGCGTTGCTCCCCACCGTGCCCGGCGAGGTCACCCTGTCCGTCCCCGTCGATGTTGAGCCGACGCACCATCGCGGGTCCCTCGACCGGGGTCTTCCAGATTCCCGTGTGAATCGTCTTGCCCTGCCACGGAACGTCTTTGGGCATGCCGACGTTCACGGATACCAGCCTGGCGGCCATGCTGCCTCCTCAGGTCAGCGGTTCACCACCGTCGATCTTCAACGTAACACCGGTCAGGAAGCTGTTGGTCATCGCGAACAGCACGGCGCCGGCCACATCATCACTCGTCCCGATGCACCCTGCGGGGTTGCTGGAACTGATGTGCTCGAAGTAGTTGCGCTTGCCGTCCTCACCGAACCCGTCCCAGGCCCCGGTGTCGATGACACCGGGGGAGATGGTGTTGACCCCGATCGGTGCGAGTTCGACCGCCAGCGAACGGGTGAGGAAGTCGACCGCTCCGTTGGTGATGGCCACCCCGAGGTAGCCGACGTTGACCTTGAACGCGTCCCCGCCGGAGAACAACACGAACGAGCCACCGGGATTCATCTGTTGCGCAAAGTGTTTAGCGAGCATGGTCGGTCCGATGACCTTGATGTCGAACGACAACTGAAGGTTCTTGCGCTCGAGGTCGGCGAGCTTGCCCCTGGCGCGGGCCGACGCCGTCGACACGACGTGGTCGACGGGACCGACTCGCCCGGCGAGAGCGCTGATCGATGAGTCGTCGGTGACGTCGACGGTCTCGGCGGTGACATCAAGCCCGTCGTACGCGGCGGCCAGTTTGGCCTTGTCCCGTCCTGCCACGATGACTTGCGCACCTTCCTCGTGGGCGCGCAACGCCACGGCGCGGGCGATGCCGCTGCCACGCCCGACCACCACAACGGTTTTGTCGTGCAACGCATTACCCATCGGCGGTACTCCCTCGAGCCTCGACGTCAAATTGGGATGTGCAACCCAGAGTTGCACAGGCGCGCCAGGGGGTCAATGCGCAGGCAGAAAATACACAGGAATGGGCCAGGTATCCCACAATTGTGGCGGGGCGGGTAGCCTGACGCCGTGGCTCCGATGACTGCAGCCCCATCCGTGCTGGTGTTCGACGTGAACGAAACACTCATCGACATCGAGGCTCTGTCACCGCTGTTCGAGCAGACCTTCGGCGAAGCGCAAACGATGCGTGAATGGTTCGGCCAGCTCGTCATGTATTCGATGACTACCACCCTGTCGGGCAACTACGTCGACTTCTTCACCCTTGGCCAGGGCGTGCTGCGGATGCTGGGGGAGATCCACGGGACACCGATCTCCGACGAGGACTCGGTCCGCATCAAGCAAGCCATGATGACGATGCCAGCGCATCCCGACGTCGCCGACGGGCTCGCCGAGTTGGGCGACAACGGGTTTCGGCTGGTGACCCTCACAAACTCACCGCCCAACCCGGGGGTCCCCAGCCCGCTGGAGAGCGCCGGTCTCGGCGGGTACTTCGAGCGCCAGTTCAGCGTCGACGCGTGCCGCACATTTAAACCCGCTCGGCATGTATACGACTACGTCTGCCGCGAACTCCAGGTCGCGCCCATGGTCTGCATGATGGTCGCCGCGCACGTCTGGGACACGATCGGCGCGCAGAGCGCCGGCTTCAGCGCGGCGCTGATCACCCGGCCGGGCAACGCGCCGCTGCCTATCGACGGCCTGCCGCAGCCGACGCTCGTCGCAGCCGATCTGCGCCAACTAGCCCAGCGGTTGACACCCGCGCGACCCCAGTAGGCCACCGCCGTCGTTTGCCGAACTGTGGTCCACGGCACACCCCGCGGCCAGGCCTGACGCCCCCGCTTGCCCTATGCACGCCGAATATGTGGTCGATTCCTGCCAATCGGCGATCAAATTCTGCCATCGGAATTAAACCTCTGAGCACTCTGTTTAACCGGTCAGAGCGGCACGGAGAGGTTACAAGAAGTACCA
>JAVRPG010000353.1:0-3280 GCA_032162325.1 Mycobacterium sp.
GGCCCCGGCACCAAGCTGACTAACGGGCTCCACAGCCCAAGGAAGCGACGGCGTCGGCAGGCGACCCGACCCCATTTTCACGCCTACAAGGCGTCACCAAAAGGGATAGGGAGCTGACTACCAATGGGCGGTTGGAATAAGGCGACACAAGCGGCGCCCATGCGCGGCGTCGTCGGCCGCGCGGGCAGCACGACAATGTTCGACCTCGATCGGTGGGCGCCCTCGGACGCGACGGCCCGGTTCGTCGAGCACTTCTGGTCGGTCCAGTGGGACCTGCGCGAGCAGAGCCCGTTCGACAGCACCATCATCACCTTCCCGTCGATGCACATCACCCACGAATGGGGCGATGACGGTCCGCGCCATGGTTTCGCGCTGCCGAACACATTGGTGCACGGCGTGGTGGAGCGGGTGTTTCACACGACGATCAGCGAGCGAGGTGCGGTCGTCGGGGCACGATTCCGGCCGGGTGGGTTTGCCGCAAGGTTCGATCGCGACGCCGCGGGCATGACTGGTCGCGTCCAACCGGTGGGCGACGAGTTATTCGGCGAGCCAATCCATCTAGACGACGACGTAGATGCTGCGTCGGCCCGGCTCGACGAGCTCATCGGCGCGCATTCCGGCGAGCTTGATTCAACCTACGTGTCCCTGACGGCTCTGGTCGACCGGATCCGCGACGACGATCGGCTGCATCGAGTGGAGCAAGTGATGCAGCATTCGCCGTGGAGCGCACGAACCACGCAGCGCGTGTTCCGTCGCTATGTCGGCGTTCCGGTCAAGTGGGTGCTGTGCCGCTATCGGCTGCAGCAGGCCGCGCTGGAGGTCGAAAGCCATCCCGGCGTCGATCACGCCGACCTCGCAGTTAGCCTCGGTTGGTACGACCAGGCCCATTTCATCAACGACTTCCGCACAATGCTTGGCAGTACCCCGGGCGAATACGCCGCCACCCACGGAAGTTAGGAAATGGCGTGGATAGTCGTGAGCTTGCCTTCGCCGGTGCCGCTGAGCAGGCCAGGATGCTGGCCGACGGCACCATTACCGCGCCTGAGCTGCTGGAGCTGTACCTGGAGCGCATCGCGCGGCTGGACCGCGAACTGCGCTCGTTCCGCGTCGTTCTCGCCGATTCCGCACGCCAGGAGGCCGGTGTAGCGCAGGAGCGGCTGAATGCGGGGGAGCGGCTGCCCCTGCTCGGCGTGCCGATCGCGATCAAGGACGACGTCGATGTGGCCGGCGAGGTGACGACATGCGGAAGCGCGGCTCACGGTGCGGCTTGCTCGCAGGACGCCGAAGTGGTTCGCCGCCTGCGCGCGGCGGGCGCGGTCATCGTCGGAAAGACCGCAGTGCCAGAGATGATGATCTGGTCGTTCACCGAGACGGTGACGTTCGGGGCGACACGCAATCCATGGAACACCGACTACACGCCGGGCGGCAGTAGTGGCGGCAGCGGCGCGGCGGTGGCGGCGGGTCTGGCACCGATGGCCCTTGGTTCCGACGGTTTGGGTTCGATCCGGATCCCGTCGACGTGGTGCGGGCTGTTCGGAATCAAGCCGCAGCGCGACCGGGTGCCGCTGACACCTCGCGACGACGCGTGGAACGGCCTGAGCGTGAACGGGCCGATGGCGCGCACCGTCGAGGACGCCGCCCTCTTCCTGGATGTGACGGCACCCGGTGGTGAGTTCCTTGCCGCCGTTGCAAGACCGCCTGGCCGGCTGCGGATTGCGTTGAGCACCAAGGTGCCTCCGCCGCTGACGGCACGTGTCGGAAAGGCACAGCGTGCGGCGGTCGACGAGGCGGGTGCTCTCCTGCGCGAGCTCGGCCACCACGTCACCTCGCGTGATCCCGACTATCCGCCGTCGGCCGTGTACGGACAGGCGCTGCCGCGCTACTTCCGCGGGGCCTACGACGACGTGAAGTCGCTGCCTCGCCCGGAGCGGCTCGAAGCCCGCACCCGTGGTTTCGCCCGGATCGGCCGGCTTATCTCGGACCGCAGGATGAATGCGATCAGAGGAGCGGAGAGCGAAGTGGCCGAGCGTGTCCAGTCGATCTTCGACGACGTGGACGTAGTCATCACACCGGGCACAGCGACGGGCCCGTCGCGGATCGGGGCCTACCAACGGAGAGGGGCGATCTCGACGCTGACGCTGGTGGCTGCCCGAGTGCCGTTTCAAGCGATATTCAACGTGACGGGCCAACCGGCGGCGGTGGTGCCGTGGGAATTGGACGGTAACGGTATACCGACGTCAATCCAGTTGGTGGGGAGGCCGTTCGACGAGGCCACGCTGCTGTCGCTGGCCGCGCAGATCGAGCAGGCGCGGCCGTGGGCGCAGCGACGGCCGCAGGTGTCATGACTCACCTATAACCCGCCAGGCCGCCAGCTTGTCCTCGTAGCGCATGGTTTGTGCCGGGCTGGTTGACGGCAGTCGCTGACACTGCAGAAGCGGTGCGACGCGGACCAGTCGATTGAAGTTCCTCTCGGCTGCGGCACCGTTGAAGAACACGCGCCGAATCGTGGGGTGTTCGCTGAACAGACGCCCAAAGTCATTGGGCACCATGCTGTCTCGCTCCACCGCGGAATCCAGACTTCCGACCCGACGGCATGACCGCAGTACGTCCCACACCGCAATGCCGTGCGCCGTCAGCGCCGCAGTGCGGGCGTCGTACGGACCGTCGGCGGCGAACCCGAAAATCTCGCCGATGATCCTCCAGAACGCGTTTCGTGGATTGGCGTAATACTCCTGCTCGCCCAGCGACATCACGCTCGGCATGTTGCCGAGGATCAGGACGCGTGCACCGACGTCGATGATCGGCGGCAGCCCGTGCAGCAGCGGCGAGGTCACGAAAGCAAATACTGCCCCTCGGCACCGGTATACGTTGAGCTCGTGGCCGAAGACGTCGACATCGAGGGCCTGCTCGACGGGCTCGAAGGACAGGCGCGCACCGAACGGGCCGAGCTCGTCGAGTGGCTGCTGGGGCAGGGTTTCACGGTCGACCAGATCCGAGGCGCGGTCTCGCCGATGCTCCTGCCTGCGGGTCGCATCGTCGGCGATGACGGCCGGCATGTTTCAGCCCGCCAGATTTGCGATGAAACCGGCATCGATCTGGAGCTGCTCCAGGCGATCCAGCGCGCACTCGGCATGCCAAGGGCCGACGATCCCGATGCGGCCATCCTGCTGCGGGCCGACAGTGAAGCCGCGGCCCGCGCAAAGGTCTTCATCGAGATGGGCCTGAGCCGCGAGCAGGTGATCGCCGTGACACGGGTGCTCGGCCACGGTCTCGAGCAGAC
>JAVRPG010000354.1:0-6648 GCA_032162325.1 Mycobacterium sp.
TGACCAGGACGTCGGAGCGTGCCATGGATGAAATCCTTTCGGTTGCTTGCTGTTTGAGCGTTATGCGCGGGACGGTGCACGGCGGTACCGTGCGACGAGCGGGTAGATCTGGCAGCCGAGGCAGATACCGAAGGCCGCGTTGAGGAACGCTGCTACGAGCGCGAAGCCGGTGGCGATCACGCCGAGAAGCGGGGCACCGCCGGTGAACCCGATGACGCCGACGACCGCGAACACCAGGCCCACCAACTGCGCGAACTTCAGCGGCGGCACGGGTTCCTTCTCCGTGACGGGCCCGAGACGGGGCGCGACGAGGCGCTGGAAGATCAGGCCATACGGATGCTGCCGGGGCCCGCGCCACGCGCCGACGGCGAAGACAACCGCCTGCACGCCGAGAATCGCAGCCGCTCCGATCTCACTGAAGGCCGAAACGACCAGCGTCGCGACGATCACGACGGTCGTCACCCAGGCGGCGAACCGCGGTCCGCGCACGTCCACCTGATCCGGTGCCCCGGTGTTGGTGTTGGTCGACATGAATATGCTCCTGTTGCGTTGAAGGGCTGGGCATGAGCGAGCCACATGGGCTGCTCCGAGAGCGGCGCGAGGAAAAGGGCGCGGCTACTCAGCAGCTACAACAACAACAGCAATAACCCGCGACGCGGCACAGGTCGACTGCGCGGCGCTTGGTGAGCGAAGGCTCGAGGCGGGCTGACACGCTCGACAGCTTACCCAATGACACAGTGATCAAGCCAACAGCGGTTCCAATGCCGACCGCAGGTCAGCGGCCTTGGGCACGCCCGTGGTGCGATATCGGGGCCGCCCGTCGGCATCGAAGATGAGCGTGGTTGGCAGGGAGAGCACCGAAAGCCGCCGCGCGGCCTCCGGATTCGCGTCCATGTCGATCTCCACGTGCGCGACACCGGGCAGGTCGCCGCACACCTGGTCGACGACCCGCCGAACCCCCGCGCACGGCCCGCACCACACGGCGGAAAAGTGCACAACGGTCGGTCCGGTATGCGAAAGGCCCAGGTCGGATGTGTCGACGTTGCTCGCCTCGGCGGCCGATTTGAGCATTCCGGCGCGCAGCGTCAGCAGCCGGCCGATCACGTACGCCAGGCCCAATGCGGCGACCAACACGGTGATCGCCAGCACCACTGATGAGCTCATGACTCTCTGAACCCATTTAGCGCGATCGTTACTCCCTCGGTGATGCCCTCGATGATGATGTCGGAGCCGCGGGCGCCCTCGCTGGTCGGCCGCACCCCGAACGGCAGCTTCTGACCGGGCAGGCTGGTGCTGAACGCGGCGAGCACTGCGGGCAGCTTGTCCTCGGGTACCTGCTGGTCCGCCGTCCCGGCACCCGTCAGCACGCCGGTGGCGGTGAAGGTCAGCGTGGTCTGGTCGGGCCCGGCGATCGACAGGTCGACGGCGATGCTGACCTTCTTGTCGTATCCCGCTTTCCTCGGCGTGCCGGTGAACACCAACCCCTTATTGCTGGAGATGCCCGATTCGGTGGTGCCGCCGGTGGCGTCGTTGGTCTCCCGCGACGGCGCCTCCACCAGCAGGTCGGGGATGCCCATGAACCGCCCGACATGGGTGGAGTCGACGATGATGCGGCTTTCCAGCTCGCCGACTGGCAGCTTGGCGTCCGGCCCGATCAGCCAGGAGGCATCGGCGAGATCGACCGAGTGCAGGGTCGCCTCCAGTCCCACCTTGCCAACGACGGGGTGATCAACGCCACTGGCCTTGATCTCGATCTCGTTGTAGCGGCGGCGCATCGCCTGGGTGGTGAATGGGAACCTGAGGATGCTGACCCAGGGGTCGAAGGTCAGGTTTGCGGCGGTGCGCACGCTCCTGGCCAGCCGGTATTCGGCGTAGATCGCCCCTCCGAAGTCGGCTCCGACGGCGGCCAACGACACCGCCGTCACGGTCGCGATGGCACCGATCAGCAGCTTTCGCACCCGGTCATTCTGGCCCACCGCGACCCACGACCCGGCTCGGCGCGGCTAACGAGCAGGTAGCGCGCTATCCTCAGATAACCATCGGCCGGGTAACGGCTGTGTGTCAGGCATGAATCTGGGAAGTCACCACCGACATCGTTGTCCGGGCGAGGTCCCTATGGCTGCTGGAGGGCCAGTTGGATCTATTGCTACTGACCGTCGATCCCCATCCCGAAACTGTGCTGCCCTCGTTGTCGCTGCTTGCGCACAACGTGCGGACGGCGCCGACGGAGGTGTCCTCCCTTCTCGAGGCTGGCACCGCAGATGTGGCGATCGTGGACGCGCGCACTGATCTGGCCGCCGCCCGCGGCCTGTGTCGCCTGCTGGGGACGACAGGGACGTCGGTACCCGTTGTGGCCGTCGTCAACGAGGGCGGCCTGGTGGCCGTCAACGTCGAATGGGGACTCGACGAGATTCTGCTGCCGAGCACCGGCCCCGCGGAGATCGACGCTCGGCTGCGGCTGTTGCTGGGACGTCGAGGCGGCGTGGGCAACCAGGAGAACCTCGGCAAGATCAGCCTGGGAGAGTTGGTCATCGACGAGGGCACGTACACCGCGCGGCTGCGCGGTCGACCGCTTGACCTCACCTATAAGGAATTCGAGCTGCTGAAGTATCTGGCCCAGCACGCCGGACGGGTGTTCACCCGCGCGCAGTTGCTCCAAGAGGTATGGGGTTACGACTTCTTCGGCGGCACCCGAACCGTCGACGTGCACGTGCGGCGGCTGCGCGCCAAGCTCGGCCCCGAATACGAATCGTTGATCGGCACCGTGCGCAACGTCGGCTACAAGGCGGTCCGGCCCGCGCGCGGCAGGCCGCAGGCACAGGGCTCCGACGTGTCCGACGACATGGTCGACGACGCGGGCGGCTATGACGCGCCCGACAGCCTGCCGGACGCGCTGGTTGACCCGCTGCGCAGTCAGTGAGGTCGATCGGCTGGCGCTCGGCCCTGTCCGACGACGAGCAGGCCAAGATCCAGGAGCTGATCGCGGCGGCGAAACAAGCTGACGGCGTCGCGCCGGTAGGCGATCAAGTGTTGCGGGAGCTCGCGCACGATCGCACCAAACACTTGCTGGCCGTCGACGGCGACGACATATCCGGTTATCTGAACCTCACCGAGCCGCCCGCGATGGCCGAACTGGTGGTGCGTCCGGACGCCAGGCACCACGGCATCGGCTCGGCGATGGCGCGCACCGGGCTGTCCGAGGGCGGCGACGGTGCCCGCATCTGGGCGCATGGCAACCTGGCGCCCGCGCGCGCCACGGCGGCCGCGCTCGGCCTGGTCGTGGTTCGCGAGTTGATGCAGATGCGGCGGCCGTTGACCGACCTGCCTGCGGTCACGGTTCCCGATGGTGTGCGCATCAGGACGTACGCCGGTCCGGCCGACGACGCCGAGCTGCTGCGCGTCAACAACGCCGCGTTCGCATGGCATCCCGAGCAGAGCGGGTGGACGGAAGCGGATATCGCCGAGCGCCGCGAAGAGCCGTGGTTCGACCCCGCCGGATTGTTCATGGCCGTCGACGAGCACTCCGACAAGCTGCTTGGCTTTCACTGGACGAAGGTGCACAGCGCGGATCTCGGCGAGGTTTACATTGTCGGCGTCGACCCGGCCGCGCAGGGCCGCGGGGTGGGAGCCGCCCTTACCTTGGTCGGGCTGCATCACCTCGCCCAGCGGCTGTCGAACAGTTCGACTCCGGTGGTGATGCTTTACGTCGAGGCAGATAACTCCGCGGCCGTAAAGACCTATCGGCGACTGGGTTTCGACGTCTTCAGAGTCGACGCCGCGTACGCCGCCCCAGTCACCTAGCTGTGCTGGGGGCCCAGTCTCACTGGCTGCAGCAGTTCGGGTCGAGGACGAAGCACAGGGCTGCGAGGGCGTCCCGGCGGGCACGGTGATAGACGTTCATGCCGCGACGGTCCGACTCGACAAGTCCAGCCTTTCGCAGCTGGCTCAGGTGATGGCTGACCGTCGACTCGGTCAGCCCGACGGCAGCCGCTAGCTCGTTGCCGTTCTCCTCGCCTGCCGGCGTGGTCAGCAGCAGCGACATCAGTTTGACGCGGGCGGGATCGGCCAGTGCCTTGAGCCGCAAAGCGACTTCGAGCGCGGCGTCATCGTCGACGGGACCGGCCGCCACCGGAGCGCAGCACACGGGAGCGGAGATGTCGATGACGGGCAAGGCCTTGGGCATAGAACCCATCTTGCCAGAGATGTTGACATATATCAAAAAGGTGGCATCATCGAGCCATCCATAGTTCGATATATGTCGTAATCCCAGGAGGTTGCCATGTCCCGTGTCCAGCTCGCTCTCAATGTCGACGACCTCGACGAGGCCGTGGCGTTTTACTCCAAGCTGCTCAATGTCGAGCCGGCCAAGCGGAAGCCCGGCTACGCTAACTTCGCCGTCGCCGAGCCGCCGCTGAAGCTCGTGCTGATCGAAAACCCTGGTCATGGCGGCACTCTGAACCATCTCGGCGTAGAGGTCGAGTCGAGCGAGACTGTGCACGAGGAGATCGCCCGGCTGAGCGCTGAGGGCTTGTTCACCGACGAGGAGATCGGCACCACGTGTTGCTTCGCCACGCAGGACAAGGTTTGGGTGACTGGACCGGCCGGCGAAATGTGGGAGGTCTACACCGTGCTCGCCGACTCCGACACCTTCGGCACCAGCCCGCAGCATCCCGGCTCGGACGGTGAGCGGATGTGCTGCGGCACCGCGGAAGCGGACGCCGACGGTGATGCCGAGAAGGTCCGTGCGGCGTGCTGCTAGCGCGCATGATGGTGTGAGCACGTCGGCGCGGTTCGAGCGAGGTGGCGATGACCGAGGACGTCGTGGATCGGCGCGGCATCGCCGCCGAGCTCGAACGAGCGCGAGTCGAATTGCATGGGTTGGTCGAAGGAGCCGACGCGGCGTTCGACCGGCCATCCACGGGTACTCGATGGACCAACGAGCAGCTGCTATTTCACATGGTGTTTGGATTCATGGTGGTCTCGCGACTCCTGCCATTGGTCCGGGTTCTCGGGCGATTGCCCGCGCCCGTTAGTCGCGCGTATGCGGCGCTGCTGGACGCTGCGACGACGCCCTTCCATGCGATTAACTACTACGGATCGTGCGCGGCCGCGAAGGTATACAACCGGCACCGAATGGCCACTCAATGTGATCGCGTGATCGCCAGGCTCCAGCGCAACCTCGCCGTGGAGCCGGAGAAAAACTTCACGCTAGGCATGCATTTCCCAGTCGGATGGGACCCTTTCTTCGCCGAATGCATGACCCTCGAGGACGTATACCGTTACCCGACTAAGCATTTCGACTTTCATCGCCACCAACTCACCCTCGGTGCTTAGCCCCGGGGCAGAGTTCACCATATGTTGGGTTGCGCGACGGCTTCGATATCCGTCAATATCGACGGATGTCGAAATCGAGGTCCGAGCCCGTCGACGGATGCGGATTCGCGCCATTGGTCCGTGAGCCGTTGTCCGGCGAGCGGCGGCAGAGTTGGCTGTCCGCCTGAAGGCGCTTGCTGATCCCGCGCGGCTTCGCTTGATGAGTCTGATTGCAAGCCATGAGGGCGCAGAGGCGTGCGTCTGCGACGTGTCGTCCGGGATCGACCTCGCCCAGCCGACGATCTCGCATCACCTCAAGGTGCTCCGCACCGCCGGCCTCCTCACCGCCGAACGGCGGGGCTCGTGGGTGTACTACCGCGTCGTATCCGATGCGCTACAACAGCTTTCGCTATTGTTTAGTCCGGGCTCAGCGGCCGCGACGGGTTCTCGATGAACGCGATCTTCCGATCGCTGCTCGCCGAGTTCGTCGGCACCGCTTTGCTCGTTACGGTCGTCGTCGGATCCGGCATCGCTGCGGCGCAGCTGTCACCCGATGACGTGGGTTTGCAACTGCTGGAGAACTCTACGGCCACGGTGTTCGGGTTGGCCGTGCTGATCCTCATGTTCGGACCGATCTCCGGGGCGCACTTCAATCCACTGGTGTCTGCAGCGGATTGGTTGCTGGGCCGACGCGCTGGCACAGGCATCAGCGGCGCGACCCTCGGGGCGTACACGGTGGTGCAGATCGTTGGCGGCGTCTGTGGTGCGGTGCTGGCCAATGTCATGTTCGATCGCAGGGCTTTCGAGTTGGCCACCAAGGACCGCATAACGATCGGCCACCTGATCGGAGAGGTCGTCGCAACGGCCAGCCTGATCGCGCTGATCTTTGCGCTGGCCCGGACCGAGCGTGCGGCATTGTCGGCGGCCGCGGTCGGTGCCTACATCGGCGCGGCGTACTGGTTCACCAGCTCCACGTCGTTCGCCAACCCCGCCGTTACGCTGGGCCGGATTTTTTCCGACAGCTTCGCCGGCATCGCCCCGGGCTCGGCTCCTGGTTTCATTGCCGCCCAAGTTGTCGGAGCGCTGATCGGGTTGGCCCTGACCATGGTGCTCTACCCGGGAATCGCCGCTAGCGCAGACGATGTGGTTATCCCGCATCCTTCCGGCCACGGTGCCACCGCCCGTTCGTCGGACTAACGATCGTTTCCGGGCGTCGAGAGTCTTGCCGACCTTTTGTACTTGTGACGGGCTAGGTAGGCGGCCGGTGACCCTGGTGACATCGACCGCAATGTCTGTCGTGTCGCACAGGACGGCATCGAACTCAGCCGCGATTTC
>JAVRPG010000355.1:0-5453 GCA_032162325.1 Mycobacterium sp.
AGCTCGGCCGCATCCAGCGCGAGCTGCTGCAGGATCTGGGCCGCGAGCCCACGCCCGAAGAGCTGGCCAAGGAAATGGACATCACGCCGGAGAAGGTGCTGGAGATCCAGCAGTACGCGCGTGAGCCCATCTCGCTGGACCAGACCATCGGTGACGAGGGCGATTCTCAGCTCGGCGATTTCATCGAGGACTCCGAGGCCGTCGTCGCGGTCGACGCGGTGAGCTTCACCCTGCTGCAGGATCAGCTGCAGTCGGTGCTGGAGACGCTGTCCGAACGCGAGGCGGGCGTGGTGCGGCTGCGGTTCGGTCTCACCGACGGCCAGCCCCGCACGCTCGACGAGATCGGCCAGGTGTACGGCGTCACCCGCGAACGAATCCGGCAGATCGAATCCAAGACGATGTCGAAGTTGCGCCACCCCAGCCGTTCTCAGGTACTGCGCGACTACCTCGACTGAGCGACACCACCACGGACTAACTTCGCTCAGGCGCGAGGCGTTATCTCTGGATGCGAATCCTATGTCGATTCGCAAACAAGGAGTCCATCCCATGACTGACCAGGACCTCGTCCAGGCCGGCGACATGCTCGTCAAAGCCATGGGCTATTGGCAATCGTTCCATGATGCCGAGGTTATGAAAGTCAGTCGGACGTCAGACTCATGCACCGTGACCATCCATGTGTTCGAGATGACCGATCAACACGATTCAGCGGGCTATTGTGTCCTTCGCAAGCATCACTTGGTCGAGCTTTGCATGTTGGGCCTGCAAGCGGATTCGCTTCCATCAACCTACGAGCGCGATGTACTTAACAGGCTTGGCTTCCAAAGGGAAGGTTCGTACGTTCGAGTGGATTTCGAATCGCATATGGACCGCGGTGGCGAGGTGCTTTGCAAGGAAGTTCTGGTGAAGAGCGTCTTGCCTTACATAACGGGTGCGCGGAGCTAGCGAATCCGCCAGCACGCTGAATGTGGTCACCCGGTCCGATCCACCGAAGACCGTCGCCCGAGGCGCCGTCGAGGCTCCGCCGTGATGGAGCGCGGCAAGGAGCGCACCCACGCCGAGTGGGCGAATCTGTTGGGCCGGGGCCGGGTTCCGGCTGAACCGTGTCGTCCACACCGCTACCCAGGTGTAGATCATCGAGGCAGCACGCGCCTGATCAGCGCCGCGACTCACGCCATGCCAGAGCCGCTTTCAGCTCGGCGAGGTCGTAGCCACCGTCGGCAACCACCGTTACGGTGAACAGCGTTGCACCTGCATCGGCGAAACCGTCCGCGGCGTCTGCGCTCAACCACGACACCGCGCGTTCGATCTCGCGGTCGTCGCGCCCGATGTGCTGCGCCTGCTCGACGAGAATGGCGTTCTTACGCACGAACGTCTCTAACTCACCGCCGGAGTGCCAGATGTCGGCGTAGCGCGCGACGGCGGGAATGGTCTTCTTCTCCCCGCCACCGCCGATCAGGACCGGGATCTTTCGCAGTGGTGGCGGAACCAGCTTGGCCAACCGGTCCTGGATGCGCTCGAGCGCATCGACGAACACCTCATGGCGTGACGACACCGTACCGAAGTCGTACGAGTATTCGGTGTAGTCCGGTTGGTACCAACCCGCGCCGAGACCGAGGATGACGCGACCGTCGCTGATGTGGTCGACAGTGCGGGCCATATCGGCGAGCAGGTCGGGGTTGCGGAACCCCGCGCCGCCGACCAGAAGCCCGAGCTCAGCACGGGTGGTGATCTCGGCCCACGAGGCCAATGCCGTCCAGCTCTCGAAATTGGGCTGCACGGACGGGTTCGGGGCGGTGATGGGCCGCCCGTTCTCGTCGCGGCCGGTGACTGCAGGGACCATGAAATGGTCGTAACCGAAGATGGCGTCGGTGCCGACGTCCTCCGCGCGCAAGATCGTGTCGCGCCAGGCTGAATAGCTGGGTGTCGCAGCCGGTGGAATCTGCGCGGCGATACGAATTGGTCGTGTCATGGGTCCTCCGTTCAGGGTCAATGACGTGCGACCGCGCGGCTGCGGAGAATATTCCGGCCCTCGGTGTGTCCTTGAACTCACGGCGTGTCTGTGACGCGGCTGGACGCCTCGTCGCCGGCTGCTCAAAACCCTTGCCCGCCTAGCGCTTTCGATCGCGCACCTTGTACGTCGAAGGCCATGACTCCCGGGTCTCGTCTCCGACGAGCGGGACGCCCTTGCTCCCGATCCTGATGTCGTACGGCTCCTTGCCGGCCCCGACTTCGCGGTTGGCGTGTTCGGTGGCGAGGTAGATCAGCTGGTCGATCTCCGCTTCGGCGAACGCAACGAACGTGGTCTTACGAACGAGGTCCTCGGGCGCGGGGGTCATCCGTTCGGGCAGGATCCGCGACGCGAGTGCAGCCAGGCCCAGCAGCGTGAACGGAATGACCCAGTAGCAGACGAACGACAGAGGCGTCTTTGTGTCCAGGATCGTCGCGTCGCCCTGCACAATGGCCGGGATCGCCGAGGACACCGTCATGCCTGCGAACGCGGCGACCCAGATCCAGGTCAACAGCGTGGTGATCCGACGGAAAAGCTCGCTCTCGACGACCTCTTTTGGCTGGTCAACTTCGGCGAACTCCCGCACAAACGGCTTGCCGATCAGCACGCCCGTCAGCGCAACGAGGAAGATTCCGGCGTTGCTCAGCGGCTGAATCCACCGCTCCATGAACGACTCACTCAACGTGAATGTCAGCACGGTCAACACCAAAAACGTTGCGATAGCGCCGATTTCGAGTGTGCTCCCAGGTGCTCCTCTGATGCGCCCAATTGCGAACGAAAGCACGGCGATCGCGAGGGCGACCAGCACGGCGGTGTGGAAGGGGACGTTACCGACGAGAACCCAATAGACGATCCACGGCGCGAAGCCCAGCACAATGCCCACGAGGGGTCAGTCTAGGTAGTCCAATCCTGTCCATGTGACAGTCGGGCACTAATTTGTAGTGATGACCCAGCGCCGCAAAGTGTCATCCGGCTCGGCCTACGAGTCGGCGGTCGGCTATTCGCGGGCGGTGCGCACCGGCCCGCACATCGTGGTGGCGGGCACCACCGCCGACGGCGACAGCATCGCAGCGCAGACACGGGAAGCCCTGCGGCGCATCGAGATTGCGCTGCAAAAGGTTGGCGCATCGTTGTCGGATGTGGTCCGGACGCGGATCTACGTCACGGACATCTCGATGTGGGAGGAAGTCGGCGCCGTGCACGCCGACGTGTTCGGCGAAATCCGACCGGCGGCCACGTTGGTTGAGGTATCGGCGCTCATCTCCCCCGAGCTGCTGGTCGAGATCGAGGTAGACGCCTACCGGGAGGCCTAGCCGGTTAGCGGCGCGAACCGGCCGTTGACGTCCGGCCGGTAGGACGTGATGGCTATCACAGCCGCCGCGGGCAATGGTCCGTACAAATGCGGGAACACCATCGAAGCGGGATCGGTGGCGACACCCGGCTCCCACCTGACCGGAGAGGCCAGGCGTGCGGCATCGATGCGCAGCAGCACCAGATCGGTGCGGCCCGAGTAGAGCCGGTTGGCCGGCAGGTGCACCTGTTCGGGCGTCGAGAGGTGCACAAAGCCATTCGTGTCCAGCGAGTCGGGCCGATGCTCGCCGCTTGCCTGCGCGGCACGCCAGTCAGCGACGCTGCACAGATGGACCAGCACGCTCGGCGAAGGGTTCATATCGCCAGCTTGCACCGCTCGCAACTCGAGACGGGCGTGAGACACGACACACCGGTGAACGCCTTGGGAACAAGGCCGAAACCGAAAACGTCTGAGACAGTAGATGTACGCCAACCCTGACGGAGGTGCCATGAACGCAACGTTGACCAGTCCCGAACTCACCAGGGCTGATCGATGCGATCGTTGCGGGGCCGCCGCGCGCGTACGGGCAAAGCTTCCGTCGGGTGCAGAGTTGCTGTTCTGCCAGCACCACGCGAACGAGCACGAGGCCAAGCTGGTCGAACTGGCAGCCGTAATCCAAGTCAGCCCGCTGGAGCAGTAGCACCGAATCAGGAATGCTGGACTGGTCATGAATGACCAGTCGCCGCGGGTGAAGCCGTCCCGTCACCACATATGGCATATCACGCGGCGGACGTTGGCAAAAAGCTGGGACGACTCGATCTTCTCGGAGTCCGCGCAGGCGGCGTTCTGGTGTGCGCTGTCGCTGCCGCCGCTGCTGCTCGGGATGCTGGGCAGCCTGGCGTACGTCGCGCCGTTGTTCGGTCCGGACACCCTGCCGACGATTCAGGATCAACTGATCAGCACGGCCGGCCGGTTCTTCTCCCGCAATGTCGTGAACGAGATCATCGCGCCGACCGTCCGAGACATCGTCAAGGGTGCCCGCGGCGAGGTGGTGTCGCTGGGATTCGTGATCTCGCTGTGGGCGGGCTCGTCGGCCATCTCGGCGTTCGTCGACTCGATCACCGAGGCCCATGACCAGACGCCGCTGCGTCACCCGGTGCGCCAACGGTTCTTCGCACTGGGTCTGTACGTGGTCATGCTCGTGTTCGTGATCGCGACGGCGCCGCTGGTCGCACTTGGGCCGCGCAAGATCGCCGAGGTCCTCCCGGACAGCTGGGACAACGTGTTGCAGTTCGGCTACTACCCGGTGCTGTTCGTCGGTCTGGTCATCGCGGTGAACATCCTGTACCGGGTATCGCTGCCCAAACCTCTCCCATCGCACCGGCTGATCCTGGGTTCGATCCTGGCGGCCGTGGTTTTTCTGACCGCCACGTTCGGACTGCGGGTCTATCTGACGTGGATCACCAGCACCGGCTACACCTACGGCGCGCTTGCGACTCCGATCGCGTTTCTGCTGTTCGCGTTCTTCCTCGGGTTTGCAATCATGCTGGGCGCCGAGCTGAACGCCGCCATCCAGGAGGAGTGGCCTGCGCCGGCGACACACGCGCGACGGCTCCGCGGGTGGCTGGAGGAGAAGGCGGAGTCACTCAACGGGAGCGGCACCGCCGAGGAACGGGTGGTCGCCGCGCAGCCCGCGGCCACCACCCCGGGCGACGGCGACGCTACGCCTTGAGCTTCTCGTAGATGCGCTTGCAATCGGGGCACACCGGCGAGCCCGGCTTGGCGGCCTTCGTCACCGGAAACACCTCGCCGCACAGCGCGACGACGTGGGTACCCATGACCGCACTCTCGGCGATCTTGTCCTTCTTCACGTAGTGGAAGTACTTCGGGGTGTCGCTGTCGGTCCCGTCGTCGACGCGTTCGTCGGTATCGGTGCGCTCGATCGTCTGGGTTCGCATGTGACCATTTTGCCCGTAAGAAATCCGGCGCGTACAGCGGACGACGAGTGTGGAACAGTGGAGGCATGAAACACGGCCCTGAGCTGAGTTTCGACGATGACGGCCAGCCTGTGCTGATAACCCGCGCCGCGCCCGCCTACGAAGTCCAGCACCGCGAGCGGGTGCGCAAGTACCTGACACTGATGTTCTGGCGCAT
>JAVRPG010000356.1:0-6924 GCA_032162325.1 Mycobacterium sp.
ACCGAATGTATGGCCATCGCCTCGGTGGCGTCGATCTCTTCGGCGATGCGCATCGCGCCCAGCTGCGCGGTGGCGCCCGCGCCGATGGTGGCCGCGAGCGCGATGCCCGCGATGATCGGGGCGACGACGCGTACGTTGAGGAACGCCGACAGGAACCCGGTGAGCGCCTCGATGCCGATGTTGCCGAGAGACGCGTAGCCCTGCACGGCGATCACGCCGCCGGACGCCAGCGTCATAAATGCCGCGACACCGACGGTGCCGCCGATGAGCAACAGCGCGCCGGTGCCGAGGGTCATCTCCGCGATCAGCCGGACCGTCTCCTTGCCGTAGCGCCGCAGCGCGAGGGGCATGTATCGCACCGACTCGCCGTAGAACAACGCCTGCTCGCCGAAGGTGTCGATGGCGCGGGGCAGCCATCGGAACGCCCGCCGCATCCGCAGCGTGATGTCGTAACTCCCCAGCTGGCTCATCCCAGCACCCGGACGCCGATCGCCGTCATGATCACGTTGATCACGAACAGGCAGACGAAGGCATAGACGACGGTCTCGTTGACGGCTTCTCCGACACCCTTGGGTCCGCCCTTGACGGTGAGGCCGCGGTAGCAGCCGACGAGCCCCGCCATGACGCCGAACAGTAGGGCCTTGACTTCTGAAACCACGAGCTCGCCCAACCCGGTCAGGATGGTCAGGCCATTGATGAACGCCCCTGGGTTCACCCCCTGCAGCAGCACGGAGAATACGTAGCCGCCGCTCAGGCCGATCGCGATCACCAGACCGTTCAGCAGCAGCGCCACCAACGTCGACGCCAGAACGCGCGGCACCACGAGCCGTTGAATGGGATCGATGCCGAGCACCCGCATCGCGTCGATTTCCTCACGGATGGTGCGGGCACCTAGGTCGGCGCAGATCGCAGTCGCCCCCGCGCCGGCGACGACGAGCACGGTCGAGATCGGACCCAGCTGAGTCACGGTGCCAAACGCGGTACCGGAGCCGGACAGGTCCGCGGCGCCGATCTCGCGCAGCAGGATGTTGAGGGTAAAGGAAACCAGCACCGTGAACGGAATCGCGATCAGCAATGTCGGGAGGATCGAAACCCTGGCGATCATCCAGGTCTGATCCAGGAATTCCCTGAACTGAAAGGGGCGCCGGAAGATCTTGACGAACGTGTCGAGGGACATTTCGACGAACCCGCCGACGGCCCGAGCCGGAGCCGCAAGCTGTTCGATCAACCTCGGCTCCGTTCTCGGCGCGGTGTGTGCGGAACGTATGCCATGGCGAAGAGTTCGAGACTGCTTGCCGCGGCGGTTCTCCCACCCCATGATTAAGCGTTGCTCTTAGTGAGCCGGATCATACTAACTAGAACAAGTTCGCAGTGTCAAAGAACGGTAAAACTACTCGAAATTGTGATCTTTGCGCAGGTCGGAGCCAGTGTGACGTATCTCAGTCTATAACGTGTTCTAGTCCTCACAGGACACTGACAACCAAGAACGTCATTCTCCCTCACCCATGAGGGCAGTCGCCGAGAAATTCCGTTCGGGATCACGGTCAGCAAAGTAATTCTGCAGGGTTTTCGACAGCTCCGACGGCTCCCACGCGTCGGATTCCGCACTGAACCGTTGTTCGGCCGTCGGCGCCGCAACCAGCGTCACCGTCGGACCATAAACGATGAACAGCTGTCCGTTGACGCCTTCCGATGCGGGAGAGGCAAGGAACCGCACCAGGTTCACTACGTGCTCGGGCGACAGCGGGTCGATCTGCCCCTCGGTCAGCTCGGGCGCTTCCCCGAAGACGTCGGCGGTCATCGCCGTGCGAGCGCGGGGGGCGATGGCGTTCGCCCGCACCCCGTAACGCTCGAGCACACGTGCGGCCGACAGCGTCAGCGCGGTGATCCCGGATTTGGCCGCACCGTAATTGGCCTGGCCCGGCGGCCCGACGAGGCCGGCCTCCGAGGAGGTGTTGATGATGCGGCCGTAAACGGTGCCGTCGGCGGTGCCCGATGTCGCCGGCCTTCCGGCTCCGGCCTTGGCCTTCGCCCGCCAATACGTCGCGGCGTTGCGGGTCAACAGGAAGTGGCCGCGCAGGTGGACCGCGATCACGGTGTCCCAGTCTTCGTCGGTCATGTTGAACAACATGCGGTCTCGGGTGATCCCCGCGTTGTTGACGACGATGCTCAAACCCCCGAGACCGTCGGCCGTTTCCACCAGCTCGTCGGCGGTGGACCGCTCGCTGATATCACCCGCGACGGCGACAGCCTTGGACCCCGCGGCCGTGATCTCGTCGATGACGTCGGATTTGTCGAGTGCGCCTGCGATGTCGTTGACCACGACGGTCGCGCCCACTCGTGCAAGCCCGATGGCCTCGGCGCGGCCCAGGCCCGCGGCCGCGCCAGTTACCACCGCGACCAGTCCGGACAGATCAGTCGCGCCCATATTCGGAGTCAATTTATGAATACCTCTAGTCTCTGCGGCTCAGGGCAGCTCGCGGGCATTCGGCAATCGACTGCTCCGCCAGCTCCTCCTGGTCGGCCGGCACCGGGTCGGCCTTGACGACGGCGTAATCCTCGTCGTCAAGACCGAACAGGTCGGGGGCAATTCCCACGCACACCGCGTTGCCCTCGCAGCGGTCACGGTCTACTTCCACTCGCATGACAAACCTCCTCGCCCGTATTCAGCCTTGAGAATACGACCCGCCCAATGGGCACCAGTGTGACACCGGCCTGGACCCCAAGACTAGAACGTGTTACAACCGGGTGTGAACAAGGGTCAGACCATGGGTTGCCATTAAACCCGAGTAAGGACGAGGCGATGCGGATCGGCTACACCCCAGAGCAGGAGGAGTTGCGCCGCGAGCTGCGGTCGTATTTCTCGAAGCTGATGACGCCCGAGCGCGCCGAGGCGCTGAGCGCCAGCGAGGGCGAGATGGGGCGCGGCAACGTGTACCGCGACACGGTTGCGCAGATGGGCAAGGACGGCTGGCTGACGCTGAGCTGGCCGAAGGAGTTCGGCGGCCAGGCTCGCCCACCAATTGACGGATTGATCTTCACCGACGAGGCCGCGATCGCGAACGTCCCGGTGCCGTTCCTGACCATCAACAGCGTCGCACCGACGATCATGGCGTTCGGCACCGACGAGCAGAAGAAGTTCTTCCTGCCCAAGATCGCGGCGGGAGATCTGCACTTCGCCATCGGCTACTCCGAGCCGGGCGCGGGCACCGACCTCGCCGCGCTGCGCACCACCGCGGTGCGCGACGGCGACGACTACGTGATCAACGGCCAGAAGATGTGGACCAGCCTGATCGCCTACGCCGACTACGTCTGGCTGGCGGTCCGCACCAACCCGGAAGCCAAGAAGCACCGAGGCATCTCGATGCTGATCGTGCCTACCGATGCGCAAGGGTTCTCGTGGACGCCGGTACACACGATGGCCGGAGTGGACACCAGCGCCACCTACTACCAGGACGTACGGGTGCCCGCGACCAATCTCGTCGGCGAGGAGAACGCCGGCTGGAAGTTGGTCACCAACCAGCTTAACCACGAACGCGTCGCGCTGGTCTCCGCCCAGCCGATCTTCTCGGCGCTCAACGGTGTTCGCGAATGGGCCCAGAACACAAAGGACGTCCACGGCAACCGACTGATCGACTCCGAATGGGTACAGCTGAACCTCGCGCGGGTGCACGCCAAGGCCGAGGTGCTCAAGCTGATCAACTGGGAACTGGCGTCCTCGGAGGACGCTTCGCCGTCACCCGCCGATGCGTCGGCGGCCAAGGTGTTCGGCACCGAGCTGGCCACCGAGGCCTACCGGCTGCTGATGGAGGTGCTCGGCACCTCCGCAACGCTTCGGTCTGACTCGCCCGGCGCGCTGCTGCGCGGACGCGTCGAGCGGATGCACCGCAGCTGCCTCATTCTGACGTTCGGCGGCGGCACCAATGAGATTCAGCGCGACATCATCGGGATGGTCGCGCTCGGTCTGCCCCGAGTGAACCGGTAAGAGAAAGCGGAGATTTCGCATGGACTTTTCAATGACGGAAGCCGCGGACGATTTGGGCGGACTGGCCCGCACCATCACCGAATCGGTCTGCACCGCCGAGCACCAGCGGGAGCTCGACGGGCTCGAGCAACGCTTCGACCGCGACCTGTGGGGCAAGCTGATCGAGGCCGACATCCTGTCCACCGCCGCGCCGGAATCGTTGGGCGGCGGCGGTTTCGGGGTGCTTGAACAGGCGGCGGTACTGGTGGCGCTGGGTCGTCAGCTCGCCGCGGTGCCCTACCTGGAGTCGGTGGTGCTCGGCGCAGGCGCGTTGGCGAAGTTCGGCTCCCAGTCGCTGCAGCAGGAGTGGGCGACGCCCGCGATCAACGGCGAGAAGATCCTCGCGGTAGCGCTCGACGGCGAGATGGGCGAGGGCCCGGTGCAGGCCCAATCTTCTGGGCCGGACGGCTCCGACTACCGGCTGACCGGAACCCGCACGCAGGTCTTTTACGGCCCGGTCGCCGACGCGTTTCTCGTTCCCGCTGAAACCGATTCCGGAACAAGAGTTTTCGTCGTCGCTGCGAGCGACGCCGGGGTGTCGGTCACGTCGCTGAACACCACAGGACACGGCAGCGTCGCGCAGCTGGAGCTGCACGGTGTCGAGGCCGCTCGGGTCGTCGGCGGTGACGATGTCGTCGCCTGGCTCACCACACACGGCGCGCTGGGCCGCAGCGCGTATCAGCTCGGCGTGCTCGAGCGGGCGCTCGAGCTCACGTCGACCTACGCCCGCGAGCGCGAGCAGTTCGATCGGCCGATCGGCAGCTTCCAGGCGGTCTCCTCGCGACTGGCCGACGGCTACATCGACGTCAAGGGACTGCGGCTGACGGTCACGCAGGCGGCGTGGCGGTTGTCGGAAGACCTACCGGCAGACGTCGAGGTCGGGACGGCCGCGTTCTGGGCGGCCGACGCCGGACATCGCGTGGCACACACCACCGTTCACGTGCATGGCGGCGTGGGGATCGATCTCGACCATCCGGTCCACCGGTACTTCCTCGCGGCCAAGCAAACGGAGTTCGCGGTCGGCAGCGCGACCGGGCAGCTGCTGCGCATCGGGCGTGAGCTGGCCGACACGCCAGCCTGATCAGCGATGAGCGCTCGCGCGAAGAGCAGACGGCGTTGAGCGAGGGTCTGCCGACCGTCACCGACCTGCTCGCGCCGCTGGTCGAGGTCGACGATCGGGGCGTGTACTTTGAGCACTCGTTCACCAGCTGGCGTGATCACATCCGGCAGGGCGCCGCGATCGCTGCAGCGTTGAAGGCGCGTCTCGATCCCGAACGCCCGCCCCATGTCGGGGTGCTGTTGCAGAACACCCCGTTCTTCTCGGCGGTGCTGATCGCCGCGGCGCTGACGGGCATCGTGCCGGTGGGGCTGAACCCGGTTCGGCGGGGCGCCGCGCTGGCCCGCGATGTCACGCACGCGGATTGCCAGGTGGTGCTCGCCGATTCGGCATCGGCAACGGCCCTCGATGTCGACTACATCGACGTCGATTCGCCGCAGTGGGCGGCCGAGGTGGCCGCGTTCTCTGACGCCCCCGTCGACGCGTACGACGCCGATCCGGGCGACCTGTTCATGCTCATCTACACGTCGGGCACCAGTGGTGAACCCAAGGCGGTGAAGTGCAGCCAGGGTAAGGTCGCGATCGCGGGCGTGACGATGACGCAACGCTTCTCGCTGGGACCCGACGACGTCTGTTATGTGTCAATGCCGCTGTTCCATTCCAATGCGGTGCTTGTCGGCTGGGCGGTGGCGCTCGGGTGCCGAGGCTCACTTGTGTTGCGGCGCAAGTTCTCTGCGTCACAGTTTCTTTCGGATGTCCGCCGCTACGGCGCGACTTACGCGAATTACGTCGGCAAGCCGTTGTCATACGTGCTCGCCACACCAGAGCGTCCTGACGACGCGGACAACCCGCTGCGCGCCGTCTACGGCAACGAGGGCGCGCCGCGCGACATCGAGCGGTTCGGCAAGAGGTTCGGCACAGTCGTCCAGGACGGATTCGGTTCAACCGAAGGCGGGGTGAACATCGCGCGCACGCCCGACACCCCGCCGGGTTCGTTGGGCCCGTTGCCGGAAGGCACCGAGATCGTCGATGTGGAGACAGCCGAGCCGTGCCCGCCGGGGGTGACCGGTGAGCTGGTAAACGTCTCTGACGCAGGGCGTTTCGAGGGCTACTACAACGATCCGGAGGCTGATGCCGATCGCATGCGAGGCGGCATGTACCACAGCGGCGATCTGGCCCACCGCGACGAGAACGGCTATGTGTACTTCGCGGGCCGGCTCGGCGATTGGATGCGCGTCGACGGCGAAAACCTCGGGTCGGCGCCGATCGAGAGGGTGCTGCTGCGCCACCCCGACGTGATTGAGGCCGCGGTGTACGGGATCCCCGCGCCCGATGTCGGCGATCAGGTGATGGCGGCGTTGGTGCTCACCGACGGTGCCGAGTTCGACGCCGACAAGTTCAGAACCTTTCTGGCCGAGCAGCCGGATCTCGGGCCCAAGCAGTGGCCGTCGTTCGTGCGTGTCAGCGCCGAGCTGGCGCGGACCGAGACGTTCAAGGTGATCAAGCGCCAGCTCTCCGCAGAGGGCACCGAGTGCGCCGACCCGGTGTGGCCGATCGCGAGGTAGCCTCGCACGCGTGGGCTACCGCGAATTCCCGCCGCCCACCGTGCTGCGCGACCTCGTCGAATGCGCGTGGGTGGTGGACGGTCCGCCCGAGCCGGTGAGAGTGCTTCCGGACGGATGTATGGATCTGATGCGGATGGACGGCCGCTTCATGGTGGCCGGGCCGGACACCACCGCGTCCGTCAGTCCTCGTGACGGAGAACCGTTCGTGGGCCTGCGTTTTCATCCCGGTGTGCTTCCGCGGCTGCTCGGTGTGCCTGCGTCCGAGTTGCGCAACGCGC
>JAVRPG010000357.1:0-4284 GCA_032162325.1 Mycobacterium sp.
CGGCTGCTGGGTCTACAGCTGATGAAGGGACACGGAGCGGCCGACTGGTCGAAACGTCCGCTGCCGGACGACTGGCTGAACTACGCCGCGCTGGACGTCGAGGTGCTGCTCGAGCTGCGCGACGCGATCGCCGACGTCCTGCAGGAGCAAGGCAAAACCGACTGGGCGGCACAGGAATTCGAGTACGCGCGCACGTTCGAGGCCACACCGACGCGGCGCGATCGGTGGCGACGTACGTCGGGCATTCACAAGGTACGCAACCCGCGGACGCTGGCTGCCGTTCGGGAGTTGTGGCAGACACGCGATCACATCGCCCGCCGCCGAGACATCGCGCCGGGGCGGATCTTGCCCGACTCCGCGATCATCAACGCCGCCAGCGCCGACCCAGACACGGTCGAGAAGCTCACCGAGTTGCCGGTGTTCGGCGGGAACCGGCAACGCCGCAGCGCGCAGGTGTGGCTGGATGCCCTTGCCCGCGCCCGAACGGCGGAGGCACCGGAGGCTCAGGAGCCGTCGACCGGGCCGCCGCCTGCGTCGCGCTGGAGCCGGCGTAAGCCCGAGGCGGCCGTCCGGCTGGAGGCCGCCCGCGCCGGTCTTGCCGCACTGTCGCAACAGGTTTCGGTCCCGACGGAGAACCTCGTCTCCCCCGACGTGGTGCGCCGGTTGTGCTGGGATTGGCAGTCTCCCGAAAACCCAGAAGACACCGCGGCGGCGATCGACGACTTCCTGCGCGACGCCGGGGCGCGGCCGTGGCAGCGCGAACTGGTAGTTCCGGTTCTGGCCGGGGCGCTGAAACTGTCCGCCTGAGAGCCTCGCTACCCCGCTTCGGCCCCTTGCGCCCCCGCTTCGGCGGCGGCAGCGAAAAGCGCTTCTGCGACCAACGAGTTGGGCTCGCGATCCAGCACGATCAGACCGACGGCGGGGCCGGGCCCATGCGCGACCATCGGTCGCATCGCCAGCCCGTCGGGTACCCCGAACGCCTGCAACCAGGTGTGCGCGACGATGCTTGCCAATCGCAGGGTCTTGAGGTGCGCATATATCGCCGTTACGGTGTCGGCCTCCATCACGGGCCGGAACTGAACTCCGTCGGCGGCCATGTTTGCGTCGATGATGCGGCGATTGCGCATCGTCGTGGTCAGCGTGCACAGCGGAAGCTGCGCCGCCTCCGACCAACGCACTTCGTCCTGCTGCATCACCGGGTGCGTCGGGGGTGCGACCAGCACGTAACGTTCGCGGTACAACTCGACACGCCTTGTACCAGGAGGTGTTTCAGCGTCCAGATATGTCAGGCCCGCGTCGAGCTCGAACTCCCCCAACCGGCGGGCGATCTCACGCGATGACAACGACTCCACCTGGACGGTCGCACGCGGGTACCGCTGCAAGAACCTACCGGTGACCAACGGGCTCGCCGGAACCGAGGTGGGAATTGCGCCGATCCTGGCCGTCACCGTCAGCCCGCCGCGCATTCGCTCGATGTCCGCCAGCAGCTCGTTGCGTTCAGCCAGGATCCGGTGTGCCCAGGTGACGACGCGCTGCCCCTCAGCCGTGAATCCCTCAAACCGCTGACCGCGCAACACGATTACGGCGTCCAGTTCGTGTTCGAGCCTGCGTATCGCCACCGACAGTGTCGGCTGGCTGACATGACATGCCGCCGCAGCGCGGCCGAAGTGGCGCTCACGGGCGAGCGCCAGCAAATACTCCAGTTGTTGGATCGACACCTCGCCGTGCATCAGTCCCACTCCATGGTCCAGTGGTGATAGCGAAACACTATCAGCCCATGTCACATTGCAAAGACCGAGGTCTTGTCCGCCATGACCCGCGGCTGTTAGCGTCATCACGTCGGCATCGGCTACACCCGATACCAGAGTCGGCCCCTCCCTCGGAGAGGGGCGAATGTTGGCTTTTAACACGCTGTTCCGTGATCCACCAGTCGATCACGGCGGATGAAGCCGAGGGCCGCCCGTCGGCTCAGGCGTTGCCTCAGGAGCGTCTGATCTGTGCAACTACAAGAAAGGTAATCGAGACCAATGGCCAAAGTAGTCTGCGTGCTCTACGACGATCCCGTCGACGGCTATCCCAAGACCTACCCACGTGTCGGCCTTCCGCACCTCGACCGCTACCCCGACGGGCAATCGCTGCCCACACCGTCGGCGATCGACTTCACGCCGGGCTCGCTGCTGGGCAGCGTCTCCGGCGAGCTCGGCCTTCGGCACTACCTGGAAGGCCTCGGCCACGAATTGGTCGTGACCTCGGACAAAGACGGCGAGAACTCCGTGTTCGACCAGCACTTGGCCGATGCGGAAGTCGTCATCTCGCAGCCGTTCTGGCCCGCCTACCTCACCGCAGAGCGGATCAAGCGGGCGACCAAGCTCAAGCTCGCGGTGACTGCCGGAATCGGTTCGGACCACGTCGATCTGGACGCGGCGATCAAGAACGGAATCACCGTTGCCGAGGTCACCTTCTGCAACAGCATCAGCGTCGCCGAGCACGTCGTGATGATGATCCTGTCCCAGGTGCGTAACTACCTGCCGTCCTACAAGTGGGTCATCGACGGCGGCTGGAACATCGCCGACTGTGTGCAGCGCTCGTACGACCTCGAAGGCATGCACGTCGGCACGGTGGCCGCCGGCCGGATCGGTCTGGCTGTCCTACGCCGGCTCGCGCCGTTTGACGTGCACCTGCACTACTTCGACAAGCACCGGTTGCCCGCCGAGGTCGAGGCCGAGCTCAACCTGACCTATCACCCGACGGTGCGCGACATGGTGCCCCACCTCGACGTGGTGACCGTCAACGCGCCGTTGCATCCCGAAACGCGCGGACTGTTCGACGACGAGCTGATCGGCACGATGAAACGCGGTGCGTACCTGATCAATACCGCGAGAGCACTCATCTGTGACCGCGATGCCGTCGTTCGCGCCCTGCAAAGCGGTCAGCTGGCGGGCTACGCCGGTGACGTCTGGTTCCCCCAGCCTGCTCCGGCCGACCATCCGTGGCGCACGATGCCGCACCACGGTATGACCCCGCACATTTCCGGGTCGTCGTTGTCGGCGCAGACCCGCTATGCGGCAGGCACGAGGGAAATCCTGGAAAGCTACTTCTCTGGGCGCCCCATCCGGGACGAATACCTCATCGTCGATGGCGGCGCGCTCGCCGGTGTCGGGGCGCGTTCGTACACGGCCAACGCCTGATGGGACGTGGTGGTCTGCCGGGCGAGCACGGCCCGGCACACCGCTGCGCGATTGGTCGGGACGCCGGCTACGGCCTGGCAATGACGCTCTCGACGTGGGCCAGAAAGTTCTCCAGCACCGCGTCAGGCGCCTCGATCTGTGGCCAGTGGCCGATCTTGTCGTCGAGCATCACGACGTCCGGATTCGGGATGACCTCGAGGTAGCGCTGCGCCATGTGCCTGCCCGAGTTCGGGTCGATCGGCCCGTCGATCATCCGCATGGGGATGTCGGTTTGCCGCATCGCCCGGACCCACCGGTTGCGGTGGGCGTAGCGGTCGTTGACGAACCTGCCGACCTTGTGTGTCACCCGCTTGCCGTCGTTGTACTCGAGGATCTGGTGAAACAGGTCGAGCATCCGTCGCGTCGGCTTGGTGTCCGGCCCGAACAACTCGTTGATGGTGGGCTCGATCAAGCGCCGGGACACCGGGCTGGATTGCAAGGGGCTCAGCATGTCCCCCAACGGGGTTCGCGACAGCGCCTTCTGCAACAGCCGCGGGGTGTATGCCTCGTTGAACAGGCCGCCGTTGAGCCAGGTGATCGACTCGATGCGCAACGCTCCATAGACCTGTTGGCCGTACTCATGGCGCGCCAACAACTCCTGGCCGACCGAGTCGCCGAGGTCATGGGCGAGAATGTGCGCGAATCCGAGGCCGAGGTCAGACAGCAGTGCCTCGTGCATGTCGGCGTGGTCATGCACCGTGTACTCGTACTTTGCGGGCTTGTCGGAGAACCCCATTCCGAGCATGTCGGGTGCGATCACGGTGAATCTGTCGGTCAACCTGTCCCATAGCGGCGCCCAGTCCCACGTATTGAACGGATATCCGTGGATCAGCAGCAGCGTGGGGCCGCTGCCCGCCGTGCGGTAGAAGATGTTGAAGCCCAGATAGTCGAAGTAGTGGCCGGCGGACTTCCAGCGCTCGAGTTCGGCATCCATTGGTAGTCAGCTCCCTATCCCTTTTGGTGACGCCTTGTAGGCGTGAAAATGGGGTCGGGTCGCCTGCCGACGCCGTCGCTTCCTTGGGCTGTGGAGCCCGTTAGTCAGCTTGGTGCCGGGGCC
>JAVRPG010000358.1:0-11265 GCA_032162325.1 Mycobacterium sp.
GCGATCAAGATCGCCAGCAACGAGACGGTGCACGGACCCCTGCCCAGCGTGCGGGCCGCCATCGAGAAGGCCGCCGACAACATCAACCGCTATCCCGACAACGGGTATGTCGAGCTCAAAGACCAGCTGGCCAAACACCTGGACAACGGGGCCTTCGCACCCGAGCACATCTCGGTGGGCTGCGGGTCGGTCAGCCTCTGCCAGCAGCTGATCCAGATCACCTCGACGGTGGGCGACGAGGTGCTGTTCGGATGGCGCAGCTTCGAGATCTACCCATTGCAGGTGCGCACCGCCGGCGCCACGCCCGTCCAGGTGCCGCTGACCGACTACACCTACGACCTCGACGCGATGCTCGCCGCGATCACCGACCGCACCCGGCTGATCTTCGTGTGCAACCCGAACAACCCGACCAGCACGGTCGTCGACCCGGACGCGCTGGCCCGCTTCGTCGAGGCGGTGCCGTCCGACATCCTCATCGCACTCGACGAGGCCTACGTCGAGTACATCCGCGACGGGTTACTGCCCGACAGCTTCGGGCTGGTCCGCAAGCACAGCAATGTCGTTGTGTTGCGGACGTTTTCGAAGGCCTACGGGCTGGCCGGGCTGCGGATCGGCTACGCGGTCGGAGACCCGGACATCATCACCGCACTGGGCAAGGTCTACGTCCCGTTCACCGCGACGAGCATCTCGCAGGCCGCGGCCATCGCCTCACTGGACGCCGCCGACGAGCTGCTGGCCCGCACCGACGCGGTTGTCGCCGAACGCGCCCGCGTCACCGCCGCACTGCGCGACGCCGGATACACCGTGCCGCCGTCGCAGGCCAACTTCGTCTGGCTCCCGTTGCCCGGGCGCGCCCAGGAATTCGCCAACGACTCGGCGAACAGCCGAGTCATCGTCCGCCCCTACGGCGACGACGGTGTGCGGGTGACCGTCGCCGCCCCGCACGAGAACGACGCGTTCCTCGACTTCGCGCAAAGCTGGACGAAAGAGCGCGTCTAACCGGCAGGCTTGCGGCCGGTGTAGGCGATCAGCCGGTCCAGCGCGCACGCATCGGCGGACACCTCGATCGGATCGTCGAACCCGACGCTGGTGCGGCCCGCCGGGGTGATGATCACCTTCGCCAGACCCATCACGTAATCGGACAGCGAATCCGGTGCTTCGACCTTGCGCCCAGTTGCCATCGCGTAATCCCAAGCATGGATGAGGAATTCGATCGACAGGACGCCGGTCATGATCGTGGCGGGGGCCTCGCCTCCCCCGAACGGCACGGTGCCGTCCAGGCCACGCTCGTGCCACGCATCCAGCGCGGGCCGCGCCGCGAGCATCACTTGCCGTTCCACCGAGTCATTGCGATCCCGCGCGGGGAACTCAGCCCCTGCGTGTGCACCGATCGCCATGATCGAGTTCATCAAGTGGTCGGTCAGTTTCGCGACGTCGAATTCCCGGCACGGTGTCTGCTTTGATTCGTCGTCTTTCGCGACGCCGTGCAGCACGTTTTCCAGCACGGCGAGCGTGGCTTCGGCACTCTCGAGTTCGTCCGCGGGCATGTGGCCCACGCTACGTCGCGCATGCGCATATCGTTCACGGGATGAGGACGCACGTTTGGGTGGCCGGGGCCGTGCTGATCCTTGCCGCCACGACCGCCGGCTGCGAGCGCACCACGCCCGGCACCGTCGCGATGACGACCCAGCCGGGACCGCCGATCACATCCACGACGCGGACACCGACGACGACGGTGCCGGGGCTGCCGGGCATCCCGATGCCGAGCATTCCGATCCCCGGGTTTCCCGGGAACACCAACGTTCCGGTAGTTCCCGCTCCGCCCAACGCGCTGACCATGAAATGCAGCGAGTTCAACAAGCTCGACGAGGCCACCCGGCTGGCCGTCATCCGCGCGATCCTGGCCCAGGAGAACAATCCGCTCGGCCCCAACGGCGAGTCCGTCGGACAGATGCTGGTGGAAGCCGCCTGCCAGTTCCTGCCCCAATCCACCGTGAGCGAGGTGCTGACGGGCACGCCGCCGCGGTAGGTGGCTAGCCTCTGTAGTTCATGGGCGATGCATATGAATCCGTCACCGTGGACATCGAGGATCATGTCGCACGGGTGACGCTGGTCGGTCCAGGCAAGGGCAACGCGATGGGGCCGGCGTTCTGGGCGGAGATGCCCGAGGTGTTCGCGACGCTCGACGCCGACCGCGACGTGCGCGCGATCGTGCTTACCGGCTCGGGACGCAACTTCAGCTACGGGCTGGACCTGCCCGCGATGGGCGGCTCGCTGTCGGGCGTGCTCGGCGGCGACGGATCGGCCCGCCCGCGGGCGGAGTTTCACCAGACCGTCCTGCGCATGCAGGGCGCGATCAACGCCGTCGCGGACTGCCGCACCCCAACCATCGCGTCGGTGCACGGCTGGTGCATCGGCGGAGGGGTCGATCTGATCTCGGCCGTCGACATCCGCTACGCCAGCGCAGACGCGAAGTTCTCGGTGCGCGAGATCAAGCTGGCGATGGTCGCCGACGTCGGCAGCCTCGCGCGGCTTCCGCTGATCCTGAACGACGGCCACCTGCGGGAGCTGGCGTTGACAGGCAAGGACATCGACGCGGCACGGGCCGAGAAGATCGGTCTGGTCAACGACGTGTACGCCGACGCTGAAGCCAGCCTGGCCGCCGCTCACGAGACCGCCGCCGAGATCGCCGCCAACCCACCGCTGGTCGTCAATGGCGTCAAGGACGTGCTCGATCAGCAGCGCATCGCGCGGGTCTCGGAGAGCCTGCGCTATGTGGCGGCGTGGAACGCGGCATTCCTGCCGTCGAAGGATCTGACCGAGGGCCTGACCGCGACGTTCGAGAAGCGGCCGCCGAACTTCACCGGGGAATAGGCGTCCAGCCGAGTTCCGCCTTGGCCTTGGCGTTGGACAACGGCAGCCAGGTCGTTCCGAACGCCGTCGCCGGGTAGGACGCGACCAAGCCCACCAGCCGATATGAGATCGGTACCGGCGGCGGCCGGTGCAGCTTCTTGGACAGTTCGCGCGCATAGTCGCCGAACGACTGCGGCCGGTCGTCGACGATGTTGTAGATCTGCCCGCCGCGGCCGCGTTCGACGGCGTCGGCCGTCGCCTTCGCGACATCGTCGATGTGAATCCACGACACGATTCCGCTGCCGGTTACGGCGGGCATCGCCCACCACTTCGCCAGCCGGGTGAACATCTGGGTGTGCGGCACGTCGGGACCGTAGAAGACGCCGTAGCGCAACACGATTCCCTCGGTATCGCTGTGTTCACCGGATGCCAGGACCGTCTGCTCCATGCCGCGCAGCGCCGCAAGCATCTCCGCCCCGCCGGGGGGCGGCGGGCCCGGATACGGGTCCGACTCGTCCATGATCGCGGGCCCGGTCGACGGGTAGCCGTAGGCGAAGATCACCGACTCCGCAACCACCCGGCGCACGCCCGCGCGTTGCGCGGCCACCACCAGATTGGGCGCGCCGCGACTCCACAGTGCGCGTGCCGGTTCAAAGTCCTTGACCCGCATGGGTCCCCGCTTCGGTAGCGTCGTCAGCAGGCTGACCACCACCTCAGGTTCGATTTCGGCGACCACCGCGTCGATCTGGGCGGCGTCGAAGACATCGGCCACCACCGGTTTGGCGCCCTGCTGCTCGATCTGAGACGTCTTCGCCGGTTGGCTGGTGATCCCGATGACGTCGTGGCCGCGGGCGTTGAGCTCCCGCAGCAGCGGAATTCCCGGCACACTCGTCGCGCCGGCCACCAGCACCCGCATCAGTCTTTCTCCGCACCCACGCTGGCGCGCAACGCAATTGCGAGGATCGCGGTGGTTCCGACCAGACCCCCGGCTTCCAGCCATCCGATCGACTCCCCCGCGCCGTGATGTGGGTCGATGATGTGGCTCAACGCGTGCAGCCCCCAGTGCAGCGTGGCGAACGCCAGCGCAGGAACCCGCCACGACGGCCATCGCGCCGCGGCAAGCATCATCAGGCCGAGCGGAAGCTCGAACGTGGCGTTGTCGAAGATGTAGTGGTCGTTGCGTGCGCCGAAGTTCCCGAGCGTGTCGAAGAACGTTCCTGGCGCGACGAACATGAACAGCCCGAGGAGCACCGAGTACACCCCGAACACGATCAGCGTCACCTCGACGTAGCGGACTCTTGTGCGTGTGGGCGTTGTCGTCATATCTTCACGCTAGAGCAGGCACTGGCCCGGGCTATGGGGTGACGCGGTACCAGAGATTGCTGACCTGAGGCGTGTGCGTGACGCTGACTAGTTCCAGTCGCGCGGTCCTGCCGCCGGGTTGCTCGAACAGGCGGGTGCCGTCGCCGAGTAGCACCGGCATGACAGACACCAGCACTTCGTCCAGTACGCCTGCCTCGAGACACTGCGCGGCAACGCTGGCGCCGAGGATGTTGACGTACATGTCGCCGGCCGCGGCCCGTGACTGGGCGATGGCGGTCTCGACGTCTCCGACGAACGTAACCCCCGGAACCTGCTCGGCGGGCGGGCGGTGCGTCAGCACGAACTGCGGCCCGTCCCAACCACCACCGAAGACCTCGCCCTCGCCCGGCCTCCCCTTGTAGGGGTCATCGCCGCCGAACGTGCGGTTGCCTGCGAGTATCGCGCCTGTCCGCGGGATCAGTTGGTCCACAACCGGATTCGGGCCGAGGTAGTCGACCATCCACGACATGTCACCGCCAGGACCTGAGATGAACCCGTCGAGCGACATCGCCGCCGAGTAGAGGAACTTCGCCATAGTGGAGTTGACCTCACGAAGCCTGGAAAGTCATCGCGCCGCCGAGCGGGTTTGCTCGTTCGGATTTGCGCAACCGTCAATTCGTCTAGGGTTCGTACACCCCTCCGATGAAGGCGAGGTGGTTGGGGTGGCAGTTAAAGAATCGGGTGGCCCACAAACCGGCGAAGGTTCCGTCGAGGCCGGGGGCTACCAGTCGGAGCTGAAACTCAGCGGTTCTTCCTAACAATGGGCCTCGCGGCTGGCCAGCCCGAAGATCGGCTGGGGGTTCGGCTGGCTGACCTTCTGTTACCTGGTGGTCGGCGTGGTTGCGGTCGACAACGCGCTTGCCAGCCAGGCATTCATGACGCTCCTCGGCATGGAGCCGAACGAGGGTACCGCGCGCCTGATCACGATCGTGGTGCTGCTCATCCAGGCCGTGCTCGCCATCGCCTCGACGCGCATTGTGGCCATGATCAACTCAGGCGCGGTCGGGCTCGAACTGGTCATCGTTGTGGTGTTGGCGATCTCGCTGATCGTTGCCGTGGTGGTCACCGGCACGGGCTCAGTCGACAACCTCACCTCGCGCGGTGTCGCCGAGAACGCCCTCAACTATTTCGCCGTCGGCGGCGGGTTGATGCTCGCGATGATCATGGGCCTCGCCACGCTCGTTGGCTTTGACGCCGCGGCGAACCTGGCCGAGGAAGCCAAGGATCCCTACCGCAGCGTCCCACGCGCGATCGTGGGATCGGTCGTCGCAGCCGGGCTGCTGGGAATGCTGTTCCTGATCACGCTCACCATCGCGATCGGCGACATCCCCCGGGTCAGCGCGAGCGAATCGCCGGTCGCGATGATCATGCGCGATCAGCTCGGTTCGGTGATCGAGAGGGTGCTGCTGGTCGCGATCACCTTCGCGTTCTTCGCCGCCGGCATGGTGGTGCTCACGACGTGCTCGCGGATCGTCTTCGCGATGTCACGCGACTCACGCTTCCCTGCCCACCGGCTGATGCGGCGAGTGAATCCGCGCACGCATACGCCGATCCACGCAACGATTTTGATCTTCGTCGTGGGGGTCATCTTGATGATCGCGCTGCCGGGTGCCGCACTGCTGGAGCTCATCACGGCATCGACGATCCTCCCCGCGATCACTTACGGCGCGACGATTGTCCTCTACTTGTCCGTGCGCAAGCGGTTCGATCGCAGGGAGGGCGCGTTCGACCTCGGGCGCTTCGAGCTGCCGGTCGCGATCGGCGCGCTGGTGTGGTCAATCGTCGTGATCGTTGTGTTGGTGTCGCCGGCGGCGGCAGTCGTCCCCGTCGTGATCGTGGTCGGGTTGCTCATCGTGGGCGGGCTGTACCTTCTCTTCCTCCTGTTATTCCGCCGCGAGGTGCTGGAGACCGAGCCCGGTGACGTCAGCGTCTTCACGCATTGACCGAGCGCGCGGTGGCGGAGGGATTTGAACCCCCGGACGGTTTTAGCCGTCTCTCGCTTTCAAGGCGAGTGCATTAGGCCGCTCTGCCACGCCACCGCCGACAAGAGTACGGGGCCGATGAGCGCTGGCGCGAAGAGCGGACGGTTTAGACGCGGCCCAGCTTCGCTGGCGGTGCGCCTGCCTTCAGCGCCACGCTGATCCGCCGACAATTCTCGCCCATCGCGGCGATCTGCGGGCGTGACAGTCTGCCGAGGAAGTGCGCGCGCACCCCCTCCCCGTACGTCAGCATCGCCTCGGTCACCGCGGCGCGCCCCTCCTCCGTGATGGAGGCCAGCACGCCCCGGCCGTCGTCGGGGCTGGCGCCGCGTCGCACCAGGCCCTGCAGTTCCAATCGCCGGATCTGCCGGGTCACCCGGCTTGGCAATGACATCAGCCCGTCGGCGAGGTCCCCCATGCGCGCCGATCCGGTCGCGGACTTGTCCAGCATGTCGAGCAGCCGCACGTCATTGAGTGTCAGATGATGCGCGTCTACCAGCGACCGGTTCAGAGTCGCGTACATTCTCAACGCTGAATCGAGGAAGTTTTGCCACGACCTCTGTTCAGCGATGTCCAAACCGGGCATTTCACTCGCAGTACGCCCGGCAATCATCCCCTCCATTTCGCTATGGTAAAGCAGGCAAGCATTGCTGCGGGCGGGAAATCCACAAGGCATTCACAGCGTAGTACCGTTGGCTCAATGCGTGCGATCGTGGCCGAATCAGCCGATCAGCTCACCTGGCAAGAAATCCCCGACATCACACCTGACTACGGTGAAGTGCTCATCAAGGTGAGTGCGGCGGCCGTCAACCGGGCCGACCTGCTGCAGGCCGCTGGCAACTATCCACCCCCTCCTGGAGCCAGCCAGATCCTCGGGCTCGAGGTGTCCGGGACCATCGCCGAGGTTGGCGACGGAGTCACCCAGTGGGCCATCGGGCAACAGGTCTGTGCTTTGCTGGCGGGCGGGGGTTACGCGGAGTTCGTCGCTGTCCCCGCCGGCCAGGTGATGCCGATTCCCGACGGTGTGCCGCTTGATCATGCCGCTGGACTGCCCGAAGTGGCCTGCACGGTTTGGTCGAACCTGGTGATGACCGCGCATCTGTCGGCCGGTCAACTCCTGCTGATCCACGGGGGCGCGAGCGGCATTGGCACCCACGCTATCCAGGTGGCGCTCGCACTCGGTTCCCGGGTGGCGGTGACGGCGGGGTCGACGAACAAGCTCGACCTGTGCGCGGAGCTCGGCGCCGAGATCACCATCAACTACCGCGATGAGGACTTCGTCGAGCGGATGCGGGCCGAGGGCGGTGCCAACGTGATCCTCGACATCATGGGCGCGGCCTACCTCGCCCGCAATGTCGACGCTCTCGCCACCGAGGGCCGTCTGGTCACCATCGGGATGCAGGGCGGCGTCAAGGGGGAACTCAACCTTGGCAAGCTGATGGCCAAGCGGGCCGGCGTGATCGGAACAACGCTGCGGGCCCGGCCGGTCACCGGCCCCGGCAGCAAGAGCGAGATCGTCGCCGAAACCGTCGAGAACGTCTGGCCGATGATCGCCGACGGCCAAGTGCGCCCGATCATCGGCGCCGAGTTCCCCATCGAGCAGGCCCGCGCCGCGCACGAGCTGCTTGCCTCCGGCGAGGTGTCCGGGAAAGTCCTTCTGCGCGTGGCTGATTGACGCGTCAGCACGTCGGCTGAGCCGATAAGATCAGCCCAGCGACGCGAGGGCGCGCACCAACTGATCGACCTCCGCGGTCGTCGTGTAGTGCGCCAGCCCGACGGTCACCGCGCCGCCAATGTCGTTGACTCCGAGGACATCCAGCACACGTGAGCTGACGTTGGAGATCGCCAGGATGCCGTTGTCGGCCAGGCGCTGCACCACCCGCTCGGCGGGCACGTCGCTGACCGCGAAGCTCAGCACCGGAATGTGTACCTCGGGCCTGCCGATCACCATCACCGCAGACAGGGAACGCAGCGAGATCAGCAGGTAGTCGAACACCCGGCTCATGTACAACGACGCCGATTGCATTGACACCGAAAGTCGTTCGCGCCGCGTTCCCTGCGCCGACTCGTCGAGGCCCGCCAGGTACTCGATGCTGGCAACGACGCCGGCGAGCAAGCCGAACTGGTGCGCACCCACCTCGAGTCGGGCGGGCCCGGTCGCATGCGGGTTCAGTGAAACCGAGCTGAACGAGTCGAGGAGCGACGGGTCACGGAAAATCAGCGCACCGATCGGCGGGCCGCCCCAGGCCATCGCGTTCACCGCGACCACGTCGGCGTCGATCTCGTCGATGTCGATGAGCCGGTAGGGCGCGGCCGCGGAGTGATCGACGACGGCCAACCCGCCGACCTCGTGCGCCAGCTTGGTCACCACCCGCAGATCGGACACGGTGCCCAACGTCGATGAGGCAGAGGTGATTGCGACCAAACGGGTCGGCCGGGTGATCAGCCCCTCCCACTGCCAGGTCGGCACCTCACCGGTTTCGATGTCGACCTCGGCCCACTTGACCTTGGCGCCAGAGCGATTCGCCGCGCGCAGCCATGGTGCGATGTTCGCCTCGTCGTCGAGCCGGGTCACCACCACCTCGTAGCCGAGACCGACCCGCGACGACGACGCGTCGGCCAGCGACGTCAGCAGGACCGCGCGATCGGCGCCCAGCACCACGCCCCTCGGCTCGGCGTTGACCAGATCGGCCACCGCCTGGCGCGCCGCGTCCAGCACCGCGGCGCTCCGCTGCGCCGACGGGTGGGGTCCAACCGGGGTCGGCATCGACCCGCGGAATGCGGTCGACACCGCTCTCGCCACGGAATCGGGCAGCAGCATGCCGTTCTGCGCGTCGAAGTGCACCCACCCATCGCCTAAAGACGGGTGCAAACCACGCACCCGGGCGACGTCATATGCCATGCCAGCCCACCTTAGAGCGTTTGTGATTTTCACAAACCGACACGATTGTGGCGGATACCCGGCCGTGCCCTGTCGCTGCCCATGCCGCGCCCGGGACCGGTCACCTGGGCAGCCATACTAGTCCAGTGAGCTTGGGGTGCGGAGTGCTAATTGCACTCTTGTTGCTGGTGATCCCCGGGGCAATCGTCGCACATGTCGGTCGGCTAACTTGGCCGACCGCCGTCGCGGTCGGACCCGCCCTGACCTACGGCGTGGTGGCGTTGGCCATCGTTCCCTTTGGCGCACTTGGTGTCCCGTGGAACGCATGGACGGCTCTGTTTGCTCTGGCGATCATGGCCGGTATTGCGCTGTGTTTGCGGATCGCGCTCGCCCGCGTTCGCGACGTCGACGCCGAGGCCCGAGCGGCACGTCGCGGGCCAGCGCTCGTGGTCGCAGCAGGCGTCCTGTTGGGCGCCTTGCTGATCGGACTGGCAGCGCTTCGCGGAATGCCGAACTGGCAATCCATTCCGAGTACCTGGGATGCGGTGTGGCACGCCAACACGATTCGCTTCATCCTCGACACCGGCCAGGCGTCGCCGACCCACATGGGCGAGTTGCGCAACGTCGAAACACACGAAGCGCTCTACTACCCGTCGACATTTCACGCCCTGGCATCGGTGTTCAGTCAGCTGACCGGCGCCGCGCCGACCACCGCGTACACGCTGAACTCACTGGCGGCCTCGATCTGGCTGTTCCCGGTCAGCGCCGCGACGCTCACATGGCAGCTGCTGCGCACTCGAGCCGACGAGTGGCGCACGGCCGGTGCGGCGGCCACCGCAGCCGCACTGTCGGCGTCGTTCACAGCGATCCCCTATGTCGAGTTCGACACCGCCTCGATGCCCAACCTCGCCGCCTACGGCGTCGCCGTTCCGACCATGGCGCTGGTCGTGTCCGCGCTGCGACACCGCGATCGCATACCGCTTGCGGTACTGGCGCTGCTGGGCGTGTTCTCCGTGCACATCACGGGCGGCGTGGTCGCCGTGCTCTTCGTGGTGGCGTGGTGGCTGTTCGACGCGCTGTGGCGGCCTGTCCGCGGGCGCATCGCGGACTTCGTCAACCTGTTGCTCATCGCCATTCCAACCGTGGTGCTACTACTGCCACAGTTTTTCGGGGTGTTGCGGCAGGCCGAGATCATCGTCGGGCACGCGTTCGTAACGCACGAGGGCAAGAAGCGCGGGCTGATCGACGCGATCTTGCAGCACACCCGGCACCTCAACGACTTCCCGATCCAGTGGGTGCTGATCATCCTGGCCGCCATCGGCGCGGTGATCCTGCTGGCGCGCCGGGCCTGGTGGCCGGTTGCGGTGTGGCTGCTGCTGGTGGTGTCGATCGTGCACTCGTCGGCGCCGTTCGGCGGCCCGATCGGCACGCTCACCGGCAAGTTCAGCGACCTGTTCTACAGCGACCCGCGGCGGCTGTCCGCGGTCGTCGCGATGCTGCTCGCCCCGGCGGTCGGCATCGCCGTGTTCACCCTTGCGTCGGCCGCGATCGCCGGTGTGCGCCGGTTGGTCGGCAAGGGCAGTCCGCGTGCCTGGCACACAGCCACTGCCGCTCTAATGGTGGCGGTGAGCGTCGGCATCGGGCTGGCCTATCTGCCGCGACACCAATTCCTGTTCGGCGAGAAGTACGACGGGGTGCTGGTCGACAAAAAGGACCTGGAGGCATGGGCCTATCTGGCGACGTTGCCGGGTGCGCACGACACCCTGATCGGCGATGCGAACACCGACGGCACGGCGTGGATTTACGCGGTCGCCAACCTACATCCGCTGTGGACCCACTACGACTACCCCGTCCAACAAGGCCCGGGGTACCACCGGTTCATCTTCTGGGCCTACGCCGATCACGCCGACACCGACCCACGCGTGGCCGAGGCGGTCAAGGCGCTCAACATCCGGTACGTGGTGACGAGCACACCGGTGGTCCGCGGGTTCGTCATGCCCGACGGGCTAGTGTCGCTAGATAGGTCGCGGTCGTGGGAGAAGATCTACGACAACGGCGAGGCCCGCATCTACGAATGGCACGGAGAGGGGACATGACAGCCAACACCGACGACGACGACAACATCGAAATCATCGGCGGCGATGACCGACTGGTCGCCGACGACGATTCCGACGGCAAGTCGCTGACCGA
>JAVRPG010000359.1:0-6518 GCA_032162325.1 Mycobacterium sp.
TACGCGCCCCGCATCGTCGGCCGGCCCGCCGCGTCCATCGAGCAACACGACGGGCAGTCCATCCGGATGGCCCAGGCCCTCGGCGCCGACCTGGCCCACATGGACGCCACCGAGGTGGCGTTCCTGATCGATCCCCAGCAGACCGTCCGCGGCATCCTCGTCAACGGGCGGGGTCAGCGTTACGTCCCCGAGGACATGTACTCGGGCAGGATCGGGCAGCTCACGCTTTACCAGCAGGACGACACCGCGTACCTGATCATCGACGGCGACGCGCAGGAGGAGGCCATGGCCGCGACGTCCGCGACCCCGTTCCTCAAGCGCCCGGCGACATGGGTGTGCGAGACGGTCGCCGAGCTGGAAGCCGAGATCGGGCTGCCGACCGGGTCCCTGCAGTCAACGGTCGGCGCCTACAACGCCGCGGCCGAGCGCGGCGAGGATCCGCTGCTGCATAAGAAACCCGAATGGTGCAGGCCGATCGGCACACCGGTCGGGGCGATCGATCTGCGTGCCAGTTGCGCCGGGTTCACCCTCGGCGGCCTGCTGACCACGCTCGACGCCGAGGTGTTGCACGTCAGCGGTGATCCGATCCCCGGGCTGTTCGCCGCCGGTCGCGCCACGTCCGGCCTTGCCGCGTGGGGCTACGCCAGCGGTGTCTCGCTCGGTGACGGCAGCTTCTACGGCCGCCGCGCCGGACGGTCGGCGGCTAAGGGCTGAGACCCGATTCGTCCAGCACGGGCAGCACTCCATCGCGCACGGCCTGCCGAATGGACTCGCGCAGTTCCGAGCACGACAGGAAGACGCTCCGCGTGCCGTGCGCCGAGAGCACCTGAGCCTCGCGCCGCTGCGGGCACCGCGAAAGCGCGGCCGCATCCCACTGCACACTGGTCTGCTGCCAACTGCCCTTGCGCGCCATTACTTCCGCACCGCATGCCCGGCAGGTCACCGGCGCCATCGGTGCATCGGCGAGCCGGTTGTCAGGCCGGACGGTCATCCGACAGGTCCGACCGACATCGCGGCGAGGTTCGCCTCGACCTCCTTCATCCACTCCTCGCGCGGGTGGGTGGTGTCGAGCTCGTATTCGAAGCGGTCGACCATATCCGGCGCGACGTCGGCGGCATCGACGTAGAACTGTTCGTACCACCGCCGGAGGTGATAGACGGGTCCGTCCTCCTCACACAACAGTGGATTGTCGATGCGCGCCTTGTTCTTCCAGATCGCGACGTCCTGCTCAAAGCCCATCTTGACGAAGTCACCCATACTGATAGCGGTCTCCATCGCGACTTCCTCGGGCAGAATCTCCGACTTCTTGACAATGATGCCGTACTGCAGGACAAAGGAATTCGAGTCGATCGGATAGTGGCAATTGATCAAGATCGTCTTCTGGTCGCCGTCCTGGTAGTTATACGTCAGGTCGTCGATCATGAACGACGGGCCGAAGTAGGACGCCACCGACGTCGTGCCGAGCAGCTGCGGGCCGTCGGGTGTGCCGATGTCCGCGCGGCTCGAGCTGTTCATGTACTGCGTGGCGACGTGGCCCTCGAAGATGTTCTTGAAATACGTTGGCAGAGAACCGTGAATGTAGAAGAAGTGCGCCATGTCGACGACGTTGTCGATGATCTCGCGACAATTGCTGTTCACCACCGTGGTGTACCAATGCCAGTCGGTCCACTCGTCACTGGTCGCGCCTTCGATGCGAGGAATCACCGCCTCCGGCGGCGGAGGGTTGCCCTCGGGGTCGTTCCACACGAACAGCATCCCGTCCTGCTCCAGGGTGAGCCAGGTGGCGGTGCGGGCCAGTCTCGGCACCCGTCGGGCATAGGGAACGCTCTTGCACCGGCCGTCACCACCCCAGCGCCAGTCGTGGAACGGGCACGCGATCTCGTTGCCCTTCACCTCACCCTGGCTGAGGTCGCCCCCCATGTGCCGGCAGTAACCGTCGAGGATGTTGAGCTGCCCATCGCCGCCCCGGAAGACGACGAGCTTCTTCCCGAACGCGTGGATGGCATGCGGCCTTCCATCGCCGAGTTCCCTGGTCAGCCCCAGGCAATGCCAGCCGCGAGCGAATCGCGATGGGGCCGCCTCGGCTTCGATCTGCCGGATTTCGTCGGTGTCCGCCTGCAACGTCATCGCCAATACCGTCCTCGATCTCGATGGCTGGGTCATCCACCAGCATGCTCTGTTCGGCTCAACGGGACGCCAGATTCGGTCAAGCTAGGGGCGTGAGGATGTGGGATGACGAAACCGACGTCATCGTCGCCGGATCCGGCGGTGCGCTGGTCGGCGCGTACACCGCGGCACGCGAAGGACTGTCGGTCGTCGTGGTCGAGGCCAGCGACCAGTTCGGCGGCACCACCGCCTACTCCGGCGGAGGGGGGATGTGGTTCCCCTGTAACCCTGTTTTGCGGCGCGCAGGAAGCGACGACACACTCGATGCCGCGTTTGCCTACTTCCATGCCGTGGTCGGCGATCGCACCCCGGTGGAGCTGCAGCGCACCTATGTTTATGGGGGCAGCGACCTGATCGCGTACCTCGAGCAAGACGATCACTTCGAATTCGATGTGCTTCCATGGCCGGACTATTTCGGCGGTTTGCCGCACGCACGCGTCGACGGTCTGCGTCACACCGTTATGAAACCGCTTCCCGCCGAACGCCTCGGAGAGCTGGCGCGCCGGGTGCGCGGACCGTTGGACAGAGAACGGCTCGGCGCCGAGGCGCCGAAGTACCTCAGCGGCGGGCGGGCGTTAATCGGCAGGCTGCTGTCGGCGATCACGACATATCCGCACGCATCGCTGCATCTCGATAGCCCGCTGGTGGAGTTGGTCACGTCGAGCGAGGGCGTCGTCGGTGCCGTCGTCGAGGAGCACGGCCGTCACCGCGCAATCCGCGCCCGCGCCGGTGTGCTTCTCGCGGCGGGTGGTTTCGAGAACAATTCCCGATTGCGCCAGCGGTTCGGCGTACCCGGTGACGCGCGGGACACGATGGGCGCGCCGGGCAATCTCGGACGAGCACTTCTGGCTGGAATGGCCGCCGGCGCTGCGACCGACCTGATGGACCAGGCGTGGTGGTCCCCCGGGCTCACCCATCCCGATGGGCGCTCAGCCTTCTCGCTGTGGTTCACGGGCGGAATCTTTGTCAACCAGGACGGCAAGCGGTTCGTGAACGAATCCGGTCCCTACGACCGGATCGGCAAAGCCATCATCGACCAGATTGCCTGTGGTGCGATGACGTTGCCCTTCTGGATGATCTATGACGACCGGGAGGGCCTCGTCCCACCGGTGAAAGCCACGAACGTCTCGATGGTCGAACCCGAACGGTACGTTAGGGCCGGCCTGTGGCACACCGCGGACACGCTTCCCGAACTGGCGGCGACAATCGGCGTCGACGCCGACAACCTGGTGTCGACGGTGAAGCGGTTCAACGAGTTCGTCGCCGCGGGCATCGATGAGGACTTCGGTCGGGGTGACGAGGCTTACGACCGTGCGTTCTCGGGCGAGCGGTCGCCGATGGTGGCGATCGAGACCGGTCCGTATCACGCCGCCGCGTTCGGCCTGTCCGATCTGGGCACGAAGGGCGGACTGGTCACCGACAGCCACGCCCGCGTGCTCAACACCGGCGGCAACCCGATCGATGGGCTCTACGCCGCAGGCAACACGATGGCCGCCGTCAGCGGAACCGCCTACCCGGGTGGCGGCAACCCGATCGGCGCGTCGATGTTGTTCAGCCACCTCGCAGCCAAACACATGGCCCAGCGACCTCGGTAAACACACTCCCGATAGTGTCTACTGCACATTTGACACTCATCGAGGAGACGCCATGACTGACGGGCCACTTCGCGTCATCCAGTGGACCACCGGCAACATCGGACGGCGGTCGCTGCACGCCATCATCGGGCGCGACGACATGGAATTGGTCGGGGTGTACGCGCACGGTGCCGACAAGATCGGCGTCGACGCCGCCGAGCTGTCCGGCTGGCCCGAACCCACCGGGGTGACGGCCACCAACGACATCGACGAGCTGATCGCGCTGAAGCCCGACGCCTGTTGCTACAACCCGCTGTGGCCGAACATCGACGAGCTGACCCGGCTGCTGGAGTCCGGCGTCAACGTGTGCTCGAGCGCCGCGTGGATCACCGGTGGCAAGCAGTCACCGGAAGACCTGGAGCGCATCCGGAAGGCTTGCGAGAAAGGCAATTCCACGATCTTCGGCAGCGGCGCCCATCCCGGCATGACCAATTTGATCGGGATGGCGCTCACCGGGTCCTGCCAGCGGGTCGACGAGATCCGCATCACCGAGTCGGTGGACTGTTCGACCTACGAATCGGCAGGCACCCAAACCGCGATGGGTTTCTCGCAGGATCCCGACACCCCCGGCCTGGCCGAAAGCGTTCGCCGCGAGAGTGAGGTCTTCGCCGAATCGGCCGCGATGATGGCCGGTGCGATCGGCGCGAAGCTCGACAAGATCACGTTCGACGTCACCTTCACGCCGGCGACGGGCGACTCCGACCTCGGTTTCATGCGGATCCCGAAGGGCACGGTGGCAGGCGTGTACGGCTATCACCGTGGCTGGGTCGGTGATCGCAACGTCGTCAGCGTCGGCTTCAACTGGATCATGGGTGACCAGGTCACCCCGCCCAAGCCGCTGGAGCACGGCCACGTCATCCAGGTCTTTGGCTTGCCCAACATGCGCACCGTGCTGCACTGCCTTCCGCCGAAGGGCTGGACCGAACCCGGGTTCATGGGCCTCGGCATGATCTACACGGCGATGCCGGTGACCAACGCGGTGCCCGCGGTCGTCGCCGCCCCGCCCGGCATCGTCACGCTGGCGGACCTCCCGCCGATCACCGGCCGCGTCGCGATGTAGTTGCACCCGCCGAAAGTACGGTTGTTGTACACAAACACCGAGTAGACGCGGCAACAAACGTACTCTCGGCACGCGCTCAGATGTGTTGAGCGAGTTTGGCTTTGCCAGGCCCGTCGAGGTCTTCCAGCGCAGCCCGGCGGCCCGCCATCACCATCAACAAGGCCTCGCCGCTCCCCCGAACATCGGGCCCCTTCCCATGTGCCCAATCCAGGTCGGTAGCGACAAGGCGTACGCCGCGCGCCCGCCAGGCACCGCGAATGGTCGGGGCGAAGCGCGCGAAATCCAGTGCCGTGCGCAGCCGCTCGGGATCAATAGTGCGCGGAAGACCGATCGACCTGCGGATGTCCTGCTGATGAATCATGCCGTCGGTGAGTGCGATCCTGCCGCCGAAGCCACCCGTCAGCCCATGTGGTTCGGCATTCGCCCGAATGAGCGCGGTGATCTGCTCGGCAGACCGGTCCGCGTAGTCGGCGACACCAATTGCGTTGATGTGGTCCGTGTTCAGCCGACCCTTCAGGAAACGCGCGACCAGACCGGCAGCGCTGAGTTCGTCGTAGCTGACGGTGTGAATGGCGACTTCTCGGACCGTCCACAGCTCGCACAGCGTCGGACTGTTCCACTGTTCTTGGGTCAACCCGTGCAGGAACGAAGCGAACTCCTCGCGCTCGTCGCGCGCCATCTCAACTGTGGAAGCCAACGTCACTCCGAATCGCCGATCTGCACGACGACGCCGACCGCCCCGCCGCCGACGTGGATCGACAACACAGGGCCCATGTCGGTGACGACGAGTGACTCGATCTGGGGCAGCCGCGTCGTCAGTGCCGCACCGATCTCGTCGGCGGCGTCATGGTTGTCGACGTGGTGCACCACGATGTTCGCCCTGTTGTCGCCCATGACTTCGGCCACCCGCTCGACCAATGCCGCATGCGCCTTGGTGAGGGTGCGGATCCGCTGATCCAGCACCAGCCGTCCGTCCACATCGAGGCACAGCAGCGGCTTGAGCGACAGCGCGGTGCCCAGCCACGACGCCCCACGTCGGATCCGACCGCTGCGCCGCAGGTTGTCCAACCGGTGTACCACGATGAACGCGTGGTTGCGTGGCACGGCCGAACGCGCTTCGGCCTCAACAGCATCCAGGTCAGCACCCGATGCCGCCGACCCCGCCGCGGCCAGCGCGACGAACCCGACACCCATCGCCGCCGAACGCGAGTTGACCACCCGCACCGCTGAGCCGAACTCGCGAGCCGCCTGCACGGCCGAGCTATACGTGCTGGACAGGGCCGCCGAAAGGTGCACCGCGACCACGCCGTCACCGTCGCTGTCGCTCAGCGCCTGACGGTAGGTCTCAGCCAGCTCCGCGTGAGTGGCGCCGGCGGTGGTAACACGCGGACGATCGTGTAGGTCGTACGGCAGGTCGTCAACGCCGTCGCGCAGATCGGTGCCGTCGACAAGGACGTGCAGCGGCACCTGCCGGATATCGAACTGCTTGAGCTCATCTGACTGCAAGCGAGACGACGAATCAGTCACCACCACGACAGGCATGGCTACCGTGAATCCTCTTGTTGCACACCTGCTTCCGCAAGCGCCTTGAGCATCAGCTCGGCGACTGCTTGATGTGCCTCGAAGTTCCAGTGGATGCCGTCGGGATTGCCTCGACC
>JAVRPG010000360.1:0-11628 GCA_032162325.1 Mycobacterium sp.
CAGCAACTGGGTTTCGCTGCCGTCGCCACTGAACAGGCACAGCCTGACCTCGTCACCGTTCGACGCCACGGCGAAGTTCGTGCCTTGCGGGCCCGGCGTCGCGCCGAGCGGGCCGGGACGGCCCGGAAGGATGGTGGCGCTCACGCGGTCCCCTCTCCCTGAACCAGGCGCTGGACGACTTCCGACGCCTTAGGGTAGGCGTGGTGGCGGCGCCTGATCACGTCGGCGACCAGCCCGGTCCACCCCGTCTGGTGGGACGCGCCGAGGCCTGCACCGTTGTCGCCGTGGAAGTACTCATGAAAGAGTAGGTTGTCACGCCACCGCGGATCGGTCTGCATCCGCTGCACGCCGCCGAAGCAGGGCCGTCGTCCATTCCGGTCGACGAGGAAAAGCGAGACGAGCCGCTCCCAGAAATCGGCGGCGACCACATCTAGCGTGACGTTGATTCCCGACCCGATCGGGTATTCGACCGTCAGCTCGTCACCGAAAAACTCGTGGTATCGCTGCAACGCGGTCGCCACGAGGTAGTTCAGCGGAAACCACACCGGGCCACGCCAGTTCGAATTGCCGCCGAACATCGCGGTGGTTGACTCGGCCGGCTCATAGTCGATCCCGGCGCGCACACCCTCCACGTTCAAAACGTATGGATGCTCCCGGTGGTAGGCGGACAGAGAACGGAGGCCGTGCGGCGACAGGAACTCCGCCGGATCGAACAGGGCTCGGCATAGCCGCCGGACGCGATCCAGGCTGGTCACCCCAACCAACAACCGCCGCTGTCCGGGTGGCCCGCGCAGGATTCCCGCATCGGCCATTTCCTTGGTCCCTCCCAGCCCATGGCGTCGCAGGTAGTCGGCGAACATCTTGTCGGTCACAAGCGTCCGGTCGATGGCCTTCTCGTTAACAACTGCTGCGGCCAGCAGCGGGATCATGGCGACCATCGAGCGCACCCGGACGGGCACGGCACTGCCGTCAGGCAGCAGGATGCGGTCATAGAAGAAGCCGTCCCCATCATCCCAAAGACCGACCGCCTCAAGGGCTTCCGAGATACCTGCAAAGTGCTCGAGGAACTTCTGCACCAGGTCGAGTGCGGGCCGGTGCCCAGACCCGTGCAGGATCGCCGCGATGGTGGCCATCGACAATGCGTATCCTGCCATCCAGCCGGTGGCGTCGGACTGCTCGAGGAGCCCGTGGACAGGCAGATGCGAGCGGTCGAGGGGGCCGATGTTGTCCAGACCCATGAATCCACCCTCAAAGAGGTTGGAGCCGTTCGCGTCTTCGCGGTTCACCCACCAGGTGAAGTTCACCAGCAGCTTGTCGAAGATTCGGCTGAGGAAGTCAAAGTCGCGGCCGCCGTCGATGGCGAACACTTCGAGCGCGGCCCACGCCTGCACCGGTGGGTTGACGTCAGAGAAGTCCCACTCGTAGGCGGGCAAGGCGCCGTTGGGGTTTTGAAACCACTCTCGGCACAGCAGGGACAACTGGTACTTGGCGAACGCGGGATCGACGTGCACAAGTGCGACGCAATGAAATGCCAAGTCCCAGGCTGCAAACCACGGGTATTCCCAGGTGTCGGGCATCGACATCACGTCGAACGCCTCAAAGCTGCGCCATCGGGCGTTGCGGCCGTGCCGCCGCTGCGGCGGCGGCGGTGGTTGGCCCGGGTCGCCGTCCAGCCACTGTCCGACGTAGTAGTAATAGAACTGTTTGCTCCAGAGCATGCCGGCGAACGCCTGGCGCATCACCGCGGCTTCGTCGGCCGATGCGGCGGAAGGCGTGAGTTCGGCGTAGAACTCGTCGGCCTCGTCCCGTCGCTGCGCTTCTACCCGTGTGAAGTCCGCTCCGAGCGCGGTCGCCGCGTCCGGGCCAGAGCCTTCCGGTCGCAGGCGCAGCCGCACTTGTGCGGTCTCGCCTGGTCCCACCGTCAGCCGGTACCAGGCTGCACACTTGGTGCCGCGTCGCTCCGGATTGACGGTCTCGGCGCCTGAGACGACGTGGTCGTTGATTCCGTCCTTCGGCCATCGTGAGGAAGACGGAACTCCATAGAGCCGTTCAAGATTCGTGTCGTTGTCACAGAACAGCAGCTCCGGGTAAGCGCCCTGTGGGTCCGGTCCGGGTAACAGCTCGAGTTGACCGAGGAACGGATGGTTGGTGGCCGCGGTCCCGGTCGATGTGGCCGTGATCGTCGGTCGGGTGCCATCGGCATCCCAGGACCAGGTGTTGCGGTACCACATCGTCGGAAGCACGTGCAGCAGTTCGGTGTCGGGTCCGGCGTTGGTCACGCTGATCGTCATCAAGATGTCGGTCGGATCCGCCTTGGCGTACTTGACGTCGACGACCCAGTAGCGGTCGTCGTCGAAGATCCCGGTGTCGAGCAACTCGTACTCGGGATCCAGCTTGCCGCGCCGCCGGTTCTCATCGAGCAGTTGTTGATATGGGTAAGCCCGCTGCGGGTAGTGGTAGAGCCAGCTGTTCCAGACGTGGCTGGGGACAGCATCGAGATACCACCAGTACTCCTTGACGTCCTCGCCATGATTTGCCTCCGCGCCGGTCAACCCGAACGACCGCTCCTTGAGGATCGGGTCACGCCCGTTCCATAAGGCCAGCGCCACACACAACCGCTGCTCAATGTCACAAAAGCCGGCGAGCCCGTCCTCGCCCCACCGGTACGCGCGCGAGCGCGCGTGGTCGTGCGGTAGATAGTTCCAGGCGTCCCCGTCGGGGCTGTAATCCTCGCGGACTGTGCCCCATTGCCTTTCGCTGAGGTACGGGCCCCACAGATACCAGTCGCTGGCCTGGTGCAGACCAAGATCGAGGCGACCGAAACCATCTATCCGCTGCCGCTCCGCCCCCGCGGTCGGTGTCATATCGCTCGCCGTCCTCTTGACGCCTTTGAAGCATACTTGCACCTGCAGCGGTCGGCGTCACTATCCAAGCGAACAACTCGAGAACTGTGATGCTGTAGCGGCGAACACAGGCTAGCCCCGACCTGCGTCCGTCTCCAGGGTGACAGTGACTGTCCTGGCATCACCCGACGGATCGAAGAATGTCATCGTCACATGTGTGCCCGGCGCCTTGGATTGCACGATCGCGGCGAGCGACTCTGCATTTGGAGTCGGTTGGTCATCGATCCTCGTCACCAACGCGCCATTGGACAGTCCCGCCGCCGCGGCAGGGCTCCCGGTGACGACACCGACAACCGTGGCGCCCTTGGTATCTGCCCCGTCGCTAGCCTGTGCGCCAAGCCAACCATGCGATGCGGTGCCCATGGCGACGAGTTCCGACGCGATGCGCTTCGCGTGATCGACGGGAATTGCGAATCCAAGCCCGATCGACCCATTCTGCGCTCCCCCGGAGTCGCTGGCAGTGCCGAGCGTTGCCATCGCCGAGTTCATCCCGATGAGCTCACCATTCATGTCAAAGAGCGCCCCGCCGGAATTACCCGGGTTGAGTGCGGCATCGGTCTGGATGGCTTCGAACGCCCCGAACTCGCCGTCCGCGTCGCCAGGGGTGAACACCGGTCGGTTCAGCGCGCTGATGATGCCGGTTGTGACGGTGCCCCCCAGGTCGAGCGGTGAGCCCACGGCCACCACTGGCTGACCGACGCGGAGGCCGGCCGAAGTACCGAAGGAAATCGGGGTGAGCCCTGAAATCCCTGGCACCCGAACAACGGCGACATCGCTCCTGCGGTCAGTAGCGACAACGCTGAACGGGGCCTTGCGACCGTCGCTGAACGTGACCATGGTGCTTGTCGAGTCGTGCCGTCCGTCGAGGTTGGCGGCCACAACGTGGTTATTGGTCATGATCAGCCCATCCGGGGTGAGGATGATGCCGGAGCCTTGTTCGAACTCGTCACCCAGACTCGATTGCAGCGTCACCACACTGGGCAACACCTTGGCGACGACCTGCTCGACCGGGGAAGCGCCCATACTGGCCCCCGACTTGGGGCTCACGTACTCAGGAATCGGGGATTGGCTGGCGACTGCGGGCGGATGGAGAAGCACGGCGACAGCCGCACCAAAAGCCGCAGAAACCATTGCCACCACAAGAACCCGCAAGAGCAGTCTGCCGCCACTGCCAAGAAAGTGCCGCTTTGCGTGCGTCGCACGGTGTGTGGGGGGACGTGCTCGGCCGGCACCTGAACTCGAGTCCGACCTCACGTCAGCCGCCATCAGGAGCGAGCACTACCCGAAGTCGCTGCCGACCGCGTCGAAGCCGCGACATCACGGTTCCCCGCGGAGTCTTCATCATCGCTGCGATTTCTTGGTAACGGAATCCCTCGACATCGGCGTAGTAAACAACCTCGCGGAACTGCGGCGGCAGCGTCTGCATCGCCGCCTCGATGTCTTTGTCCGGCCACGAATCCAGAACGTGATCCTCCGCCGACCGCTGTGCAGGCGTGAAGCGGGCATAAGCCGCTGCCAAGGACTGCTCGGTGACCTGCTCGGTGGAGCACTGCACCGGTTGGCGTCGTTCCCTGCGGTAGCCGTTGATGTACGTGTTGGTGAGGATCCGAAACAGCCATGCCTTCAGGTTGCTGTCGGGCCTGAACGATCCGAAACCGGCGTACGCCTTCATCATGGTCTCCTGCAACAGGTCTTCCGCATCCGCGTGGTTCCGGCTCATGCGGCGCGCTTGGCTATACAGGGAGGCATGCAGCGGAACAACCTCACGTTCGAACCGTGCAGTCAACTCGGAGTCCATCATCATCATCACCTGGCCGTGAAGCGCTCAGACACAGAGTCAATGGCTTCCCGTATCGTCTTGGCGTCCTTGCGGATCTGGAACGACTGGATGATCTGCACCAAGCCGAGGACGACGAACCACACGCCTGCAACCAACACAAGCACGACGATCGAATCGAAGGGCCAAACGAGGACGGCGAGGCCGGCGATCACTGAGATGATGCCAAGGACGACGTACCAACCACGCCCGGGCAGATTCGACTCGCCGATCGCTGCTGCGATGGCCGAAACCCCCTGAAAAATAAAGCCAATTCCGATCCACAGTGACAGCAGAAGAATCGCATATCCGTCGCCGAAGTGGCGGAAGGACAGGATCGCCAGTACCACTGACAGTGCCCCGCTGATGAACAGCAGAACGCGCATGCCAGCCGAACTAGGCAGCGTGAAAGCCATGAACAGACCGATGAATCCAGTCAACAGCAGGTACACCCCGAACAATGTCGAGGCGACGAGGATCGTCGGGCCGGGCCAGGCAAGCACGATGTCGCCATAGACATTCTTAAGCAGGCCCGCTGCGAGAGTACTCTTCCTTAACTGTTGCCCGAGAAGGGGTTTCATAACTCCCTTTGCCTCGTCTACATTTGCGTTCGCCATCTCAACCACTCCTTGTCGTCCGAACGGGACGGATACCGTTGATAGCGTGGGTCTTCTGCCCACCAGGCAATCCTTTGACGGAGCGCGGCCAATGTCGATGTGCCCGCCGACAACCCTGCCTGGTTCTCGATGTCGCCACGGACATCGTGTCGACGTACGGGTGGGCCAATGCCTATGTTCAGTGCACAGTCGTTTGACAGGTGCCTGCAGGCGATGACGGATACTCCATTTGCTGCTTAACGTGCCTGCGGTAGGGTCCCCATGGTCGAAACACTCCTCGGGGTCGGCCGAGCGCTACCAACTGTCCTGGTAGATCTCGAATGCCAGGCAGAGCTCGGCGAGTTCACGCGGCACAGACAGCGATCGCCCAGTGCGTTCCTCGATGCGGTGCAGCCGGTAGCGCACCGTGTTGGGATGGCAGTAAAGCTGCGTAGCCGTGTTCGGGATGGACCCGTCGTTGTCCACCCACGTCCGGAACGTGTCGAACAGAACGTCCTTTTCCTCACTTGTCATGTCGTCGAAGGCACCACCGAGAACGAGCTCGGTGACCTTCTTCGTCACCTCCGGAGCACTGACCGCCGCGACGGCAATGACCGAGTCGTCGAAAACCGTGACCGCGCCGGGTCCCCTGCCTCGGGCATTGACCGCCACGCGCGCGTACCGGAGGGCCTGGGCGGTGTCAGCGAGATCGTCGAACGCCGGACTGACCCCGACGGGAGTCGTCGCAACTCGGCCGAGAAGTTCCAGCAACCCACCGCGTTCGGTATCGCTCGGGATGTGCGCGATGCCGGTTTGCAGATCGGGCAGCAACCGCCAGGCGGAGAAGATGTCGATGCTCCGCAACATGGCATGGATTCCCGGCAGTGCCTGCTTGCCAACGGACGGGCACTGAGCTGCGATCACCACGAATGGACCTTTCTGGGGTAATCGCAGGAGCTGTGCGACTTCCCACAGGCTGCGGTCGTCAGTGATCCGAGCCTGCAGCAACGCCTCGGTCAAGGCGGAACGTTCGGCTTCGTCCTCCAGAGCCTGATGCATGGCTTGACGGCGGTACGCTGCCGTCATCGCGTCGGTGTAGACGTCCTGCGCCTGCCAGAGCAGGGCGGTCGCCCGCAACAGTGCGTCACGGCCGATGTTTGCCTGTGCGCCGGCCACCTCGATCATGGCATCCCACAGATGGTGCGTGGCAACGCGGAACGCGTCCATGACGACGGGAAGAGGCACCCCAGCGGCGGCCCGATTGGTTCCGGTGGCAACGGCGGGGGAAGTGTCAAAGGAGGCACCGTCGCGAAGTCCGTTGAACAGAAAGCGGATGTTTTCGGTACTGCTGGACAGCAGCTCGTCAGCACTCACGACGCTGGTGTCCTTGTAGAAATCGACGTTGGTTCTGACCGAGGATGCAACATGTTTGGCCATCTCGTCGAGGCGACGTCCGACGACCGAGCCGATTTCCATCACCTGCGCGTCGATATCCGGAGGCGCCATGGTCATTGAGCGTAGATCGACGCGAAGGACGTCACGGTGTTCCGGTGCACATCGGCGATGGCCATTATCGCCGCGACTAATCTTCGGCCGCCGACGGTGTCCCACCGAACAATGACGGGCCAAGCGATAGCACCGACGATTCAGTATGGGCGGAGAGCCCGCTTTCACTCACATAGGAGCTTCGATGGCTGACGGGGATCTGAGCACACAATTCGAGAAGATCTCGGACAAGGCGAAAGCCGCGACCGACCAACTGAGGGCGGCCAATGAGCGGACCAGGGACCAGCTCGAGAGCGACGTCGCCAGCGCGCGTGAACGCGCGGACGCCGCGGCCGATCGCTTGAAGGACAAGGCGGGTGACGCCAGGGATACCGCGTCGTCGCACTGGCAAGAGCTCCGCGGTAAGTGGCAGGCCCACGTGGCCGAGGTGCGGGCACGCGCCGACCGGGTCAAGGCAAAGGTCGATGCCGACGGCGCCGCGAGGGATGCCGAGCTGACCGAGGCGTACGCCTACGATGCGATCGATTTCGCGTTGGACGCGGTCGAAGAGGCCGAATACGCTGTGCTTGACGCCATATATGCACAAAAAGCGGCGGCGGCACTCGGAGTCTGATTGACCGCATCGGTCCAAGAGCGATACGACCTGGGCAGAGGCCGGCGATCGGTACTGCCCAGGTCGGCGCTTGGAGATTTCGTTGCAGCACAGGACCGCCCGGACCCGGTTGCGCTGCTGGAATCACAGGCCGACTCCCGGATAGCCGACCTGATCCCGGTTCGTTACGGCCGGATGCTCGCATCGCCGTTCGCGTTCTTCCGCGGCGCGGCTCTGCTCATGGCCTGCGACTTGGCGTCAGCCCCGCATACCGGGCTTACCGCGCAGCTATGCGGCGACGCGCACGTGTCCAACTTCGGCCTGTTCGCCTCGCCCGAGAGAAACCTGGTCTTCGACATCAACGACTTCGACGAGACGCTGCCGGATCCCTGGGAGTGGGATGTCAAGCGGCTGGTGGCAAGCGTCGCGATCGTCGCACAGGAGAACGGCTTTGGTCGAGAAGAGCGTGAGCGCGCCGTGCGAGCCTGCGCGCAGGCTTACCGCGATCGGATGCGCACGCTTGCGAAGATGCGTGAGCTCGACGTCTGGTATGAGCGCACAGTCATCGACGATGCGCTCGAGGCCGATGTCGATCACACATACGGACAAGCGATCCGGCGAACGGCGGCCAAGGCCCACACACGCGACAACCTCCAGGCACTGTCGAAGCTGACCCGGGTTGTCGACGGGCGGCGCAGGCTGGCCAGCGATCCGCCACTGCTCATTCCGATCGACGAGCTCGTCGGCGAGGCGCAGGCCCGACGGTACGAACAACAGATGAGCGTCCTGATCGACGAGTATCGGCAGAGCCTGGATCCCAGCCGTCGCGTGCTTGCCGGCCGATTCCGCTACGCCGGAGGGGCCCGTAAGGTGGTCGGCGTGGGCAGCGTCGGCACCCGAGCGTGGGTGGTACTGCTGTTGGGGCGCGATGACAGCGATCCCTTGCTGATGCAGGTCAAGGAGGCCGAACCGTCGGTGCTGGAGCCCCATCTCGGCGCGTGCGGCTACGCCAACGCCGCCGAGCGAGTGGTGCAGGGTCAACGGCTGATGCAGGCCAGCAGCGACATCCTGCTGGGCTGGCTGCGGGGCGTCGGCCCAGACGGCCACAGAGGCGACTACTACGTGCGTCAGCTGCGCGATTGGAAGGAATCGGCAAGCATGGAATCGATGGGTCCGCAACTGCTCGCCGATTACGGTCGATCATGCGCGCACGTCCTCGCGCGCGCTCATGCCCGTACAGGTGATCGCATCGCGATCGCGGGCTATCTCGGTAGCGGTGACGTCGCCGACATCGCGTTCACCCGATTCGCCGAGGCGTACGCTCGACAGAACGAGCGCGACTGCGCGGCCCTGCGCGGGGCCGTCGCCAGTGGTCGGGTTGCCGCCGAGCCCGACCTGTGAGACAGACGGTTATTCGGCGCCTTCGAGATTCGTCAGCTCACCGTCGAACCATGCACTGACATACCGCATCTTGTCGTCGACTTTCTCCCGGCGCAGTTCCAGCTGCCCGACGATGTCCTCGGCTACATGACGGGCATGGTCGGACTGGCCGTAGGGATGATGGCGTTCGAGGATCTGGCGGATCCGATCAGTGGGATCGGTCATTTCGGCGTCTCCCTCCCATCTACACGAATGCACTGAGCCCGGTGATGGCGCGCCCGACGATCAGGGTGTTCATCTCGCGAGTGCCTTCGTAGGAGTAGATGGCTTCGGCGTCGGCGACGAAGCGTCCGACGTTGTGCTCCAAGAGAATCCCGTTGCCACCCAGTAGTTCCCGCGCATAGCCGACGGTTTCACGCATCCTAACGGTGCACCATGCCTTAGCCAGCGACGAGTGCCGGTCCTCGGCGCGCCCTTCGTCCTGCAGCTGGGAAAGTCGGGCGCATAGCGCCCACGACGACGTGATGTTGCCCAGCATCCGCACCAGCAGGTCCTGCACCAGTTGGAAACCCGCGATGGGCCTGCCGAACTGTTCGCGGGATATCGCGTAAGCCAACGCGTTCTCGTATGCCCCGCGGGCACAGCCGACCGCCATCCACGCCACCCCGGCCCGGGTCATCCGCAGCACCTCGGCGGTGTCGCGGAACGAGTTCGCATTCTGCAGCCGGTCGTCCTCGGAAACCCTGACATCGTCGAGGGTGATGACGGCGTTCTGCACGATGCGCAGCGCAATCTTGTCTTCCAGCTTGGTGGTCGAGAATCCGGGGGTGTCGTTGGCGACGATGAAACCCTTGACCTGGCCGTCGGCGGCGTCTTTGGCCCAGATCACCGTGAGGTCGCCGAAGGTGGCGTTGCCGATCCACTTCTTCTGCCCGTTGAGGATCCACGAATCCCCATCCCTGCGAGCCGTCGTCGTCAGCCCGCGCGATGCGCCCGAACCCACGTCGGGTTCCGTCAGACCGAACGCGCCGATCTTCTCGAAGCTGGCCATCTCCGGCAGATAGTGTTGCTTCTGCTCCTCGCTGCCGCACAGATAGATCGAGCCCATCGACAACCCGCCGTGGACTCCGGAGAACGTGGCGATCGACGGGTCCGTGCGCGCGAGTTCCATCGCCACCATGCCGTCGAGAAGGAACGACCTTCCGGGACAACCGAATCCCTCATACGGCAGTCCAGCCAACCCGAGTTGCCGAAAGCCGGGCACGATCTCGAATGGAAAGCTCCCCCGCTGCCAATGCTGATTGATGCTCGGCTCGACCTCAGATTTCATGAAGTCCCGCACACGGTGCAGGAAGTCTTGTTCGTCGTCGTCGAGCAGCGACTCCAGTGCGTAGAAGTCGGCGCTGTCGGTAGTGGTCGCGGTGCTCATCGGCGCTCCCTCAGTCCGGTTGATCTCTGAAACTCTCGATCACCGGCGCCAATTCGGCGGCGTTGGTGATCAGGTCGACGTGGCCGCCGGAATGCATGTGCACCGTCGCATGCGGGAGCAACCGCGCCATGATCTTGGCGTTCACTACGGGGATGATCGGGTCGTCAAGTCCGGCGACGATCAGCGTCTGTTGGCGGATCAGCGGCAAGGCAAACAGGCTGGTCCACACCGCTCCCGCGAGCAGCTGATGAAGGTAACCCACTCGCGAACCGGCCATCAGCTGGCGGTCGAACAACTGCTTGATGAGGGACGGATCGGTACGCACAGTGCCACCGTAGAGCTCACCCGCGATAGCGGAACCGTAATCATGGTCCAAGAAACGGCGCGGGGTCAGCATCTTCGCCAGCACCGCAGGCCCTCCAGGCACCATGAGAGCACCTGTGCCGGTGGACACCAGGATCAGCCGTCGGCAGCGACGCGGGTTCTGAAACGCGAACTGCTGAGCCAGCGCGCCGCCCCACGAAAACCCGAGGACGTCGACATCGCCGTCGAATCCAAGCTTCTTGAGCAGCTGGCCAAGCACGGCGGCCAAGTACGGAAACCCATACGGCAGCGGCGAATCCGGCGAGCCACCAGAGCCTGGGACGTCGAAGCGCACCACAGTCGTATCGGGATGCAAACACTCCACGAGCGGATCGAGCACTTCGAGGCTGGCTCCGATGCCGTTACACAACACCAAGGGCACGCCGGTCCCCTCGCGGACTTTCACCCGGATCTGCTGGCCGAGTACCGGGAGCAGGCCTTCCATGCTCAACGTCTCTGCAGCCGCGGCGGTCATGGGAACAACACGATGACATCGGCGACGCAGGCGGGGCGATCTTCGCCGTCGATCTCGTACGTCAAGGTGAACACCGACTCGACACCGGATGTCTTCTGCTGTGCGCTCATCACCGTGACAGCGGCGCGTACCTGTGACCCGACTGGTAGCGGCGTCGGGAACCGCACTTTGTTCAGCCCGTAGTTCAACGCGGCAGTCAGTTCGCGGATCTGCAGAACCTGCGAAATCACTACAGGCGCAAGTGACAGCGTGAGATAGCCATGCGCGATCGTTCCCTTGTAGGGTCCCTTCGCCGCCCGTTGCGGATCGGTGTGAATCCACTGCTTGTCCCCGGTGGCGTCGGCAAAACGGTCCACCTGGTCCTGGGTTATCTGTATCCAGTCCGTGGTACCGAGCCGCTGGCCGACCAGCTTGAGCAGGTCGGCCGGCTCTTCTTAAACGGTAGTCATTCAAGCCCTCTCGTTGTTCAGCGTTGAAGCACGTAGGTACCGGGAGGCGGCTCCAGTGGCGCCATGCACGCACCGCCGAGCGGCACCGGCGCATCCTTCTTCTCGCCACTGCGTTCGCC